>NZ_JBQCGQ010000227.1:0-4059 GCF_051955515.1 Sinomonas sp. | reverse complement strand
CGACGCCTGAGGTCGATATCCCTTACCCGGCGTGCTGATGCTTCGCCCCATCGCAGCCCGGTGTAGCCCAGAAGCAGGATGAGGGTGCCGTGCTCGCCGCAGGCTTCGGCCAGACGGCTCAGCTCGTGGTGCGTGAGGTAGCGGTGCTCGCGGGAGACCTTGCGCGGCAAGCTCACGCCGCGTGCCGGATTGGAGGAGATGCGGCGGTCGCGGACGGCGACGTCAAGGACGGCGGCGAGGATCCCGTAGGCCCGATGAACCAGGGCAGGAGACTTGGGCCGGGTGCCCTCGGCCGTGCCGTTGGCCAAGGCGGACACCCACGCCTGCACCTCGCTGTGCCGGATGGTTCCGATGGCGACTTCACCCCACCGGGGCCTCACATGCAACCGCCACGCGGATTCCATTACCGCGACGGATGAAGGCTTGAGGTGCGTCTGGGTGGCGAACCACTCTGTGCCGAGCGTTCCTACTGTGACACGGCCGGAGCTCGAGTCGATGTAGTCGCCTGCCGCCTTCTTCAGTTCCACCGATGCCAGGTAGAGCTGGGCGTCTCGTTTCGTCCGGAACCCGCGCTTGGCGCCCTGACTGTGATCCGGCTTCCGGTAGCGCACCCGATACCGACGGCCCTTCGCGCTCTCGTATGGCTCGATGCTGCCCATGGAGACTCCTGTGACGGCGCTCACTGAAATTCCCCAGTTCTGCTCGCTGAAATTCCCCACCCTGGGTCGCTCCGTCGCATGAGGCGGGCCTCCCTCGATGCTGGTGGTCTCTGACCACACACCAGCTTCCGAGGGAGGCCCTCTTCTCATGCTTTCAGAGAGGAGCAGCGTGGATATCCACGCTTTGAAGCGGCAGGGGATGACGATCAGTGAGATCGCCCGCCGCACCGATCATGACCGCAAGACCATCCGCTCCTACTTGAACGGCGACCGCGCACCCGGGGTCCGTCGACGAGCCGAGCCTGACGGGTTCGAGCCGTTCGTGGACTATGTCCGTGCTCGGCTGGCCGAGGACCCGCATCTGTGGGCGGTGACGCTACGTGACGAGCTCGTGCCGCTGGGCTACTCGGGCTCGTATCCGACGCTGACGCGGCAGATCCGGGACCGTGGGCTGCGGCCTGCCTGCACCGCGTGCGCACACGTGACGAAACGGCCGAACGCGGTCATCGAGCACCCACCGGGCGAGGAGACGCAGTTCGACTGGCTCGAGCTGCCCGACCCGCCCGCCGGGTGGGGGTTCCCGCGCAAGAACGCGTATCTGCTGGTCGGGTCGCTCGCGCACTCCGGGGTCTGGCGGGCGGTGCTGTCCCCGTCGATGGACGTCCCTCACCTGCTGGCCGCGATGACCGCTCTCCTCGGCCTGCTGGGCGGGCTCACGAGGGTCTGGCGGTTCGACCGGATGGCGACCGTGCTCAACCCCGTGACCCGGGATCTCACGCCGATGTTCGCCGGGTTCGCGAAGCATCACGGTGTTCAGCCGGTCGTCTGCCGGCCGCGGTCGGGGAACCGGAAGGGCGTGGTCGAGAAGAACAACCACACCGCCGCGCAACGCTGGTGGCGCACCCTCCCGGATGGGCTCACGCTCGAGCAGGCGCAAGCGTCCCTCGACGCGTTCGCCCGAGGCCAGGACGACCGGCCACGGCGCACCGAGACGGGCAAGACCACCGCGAAAGCGATGTTCGCCGCGGAACGGCTCCAACCGTTGCCGCCGGTCGTGTTCCCCGTCGTGATCACCGAGGAGCGCACCGCGACGAGGCAGGCGCTGATCGACTGGCGCGGGAACCGGTACTCGGTCCCACCCGACCTCGCCGCCGCCAGAGTCGAGGTTCGGCAGCGGCTCGGCGCGGACACCATCGACATCGCCACCGCCTCCGGCACCGTCATCGCCCGACACCGGGTCGCCGAACCCGGGCTCGGGGTCACGATCCGCGACACCGGGCACGTCACCGCGCTCGAGGCCATCGCGATGGCCTCCGCCCCGCCCGGCCGCCCGCACCGGCGCAAGGAACGCATCCCACCCGGGGCGGCCGCACTGCACGCCGCCGCGGTCCTCACCGGCACCGCGGCACCCTCCTCCACCGTGATCGATCTGGCCGCTTACGAGCAGGCCGCGAAGAACAGGAACACCCTCCGATGACCACCACCACGCAGACCGCAGCGAGCACCTACCAGCAGCTGCGCCACCACCTCGCCGACCTGAAGCTCACCGACGCCGCCGACGCACTCCCGGCAGTGCTCGACCAGGCGCAGGCGGAGGGCTGGACCCTCACTACCGCGCTGGAACGACTCCTTCAGATCGAGGTCACCGCGACCGACGCGAGGCGTCTCGCGGGCAGGTTCCGGTTCGCGAACCTGCCCACCGGCGCCACCCTGGACGACTTCGACCAAGATTCCGCCAGCGGAATAGACCGCTCGCTGCTCGCCGAGTTGGGCACCTGCAGGTTCATCGACACCGCCACCAACGTGCTCCTGATCGGGCCGCCCGGAGTCGGCAAGACGCACATCGCGACCGGGCTCGGCCACACCGCGGTGAACGCCGGCTACCGCACCTACTTCACCTCGGCCGCGGACCTCGCCGCTCGCTGCCACCGCGCCGCGATCGAGGGGAAATGGGCGACCATGATGCGGTTCTTCGCCGGACCCACCCTGCTCATCATCGACGAGCTCGGCTACCTGCCGCTGCCCGGCGAAGCCGCGTCCGCACTGTTTCAGGTCATCAACCAGCGCTACCTGAAGACCTCGATCGTGATCACCACGAACCGGCCCGTCGGCGCCTGGGGGGAAGTCCTCGGCGACACCACCGTCGCCGCCGCGATGCTCGACCGGCTCCTGCACCGCTCCGTCGTCGTCACCCTCGACGGCGCCTCCTACCGACTCCGCAACCACGCAACCGCGGCCGACGAACTCCGCCGCGTCACAACCGGCACAAACCTACGCTAACCTGACCCCGCGACCTGAGGAACTTCGATGAGCAACTCTGGGGAAATTCGCTGAGCGCCGTCACCTGCCCTCACCGTTACTTCGCCGATGCGGTCAGTTCGCAACGGTCCCTCGCGCGCACTCGGTCGGCTGTGGAAGCGGAAGGCGCGTTGGGGGATCCGCATGGGCGCCGAACTTGACTAATGGCCGACTGTGGAATTCGGCGGTAAATGGCGGTCTCCTGTGATCGCTCAATGTCGCAGACAAAGGTGTGTCCGTCTTGGTTCGCATGGAATTCGGGACGCTTGGATTTCGAGACAGCTCGATCGCGATCGCCCCGTCCCTCTATCCGATTTGAGGTAGGGGCTGTCCCAGGCCAACCTGCCATTGGATGTGCAGGGAAAGTAGTGCTTCGTTCAGCTGTGACTTTGGCTCTGACTGTCCATTCGTCGTCATGGGTTCCAGGATCTGCCCGAGGCGCTCTAGCACTGAGCTAAGCGCGGCCAGCACCTCGATTAGCAGCGTCTCGATCAGCCGGCCGATTTCTGCATAAACGGAGCCATCCAGTTCGGCGTGGACACCCCACTCGTCAAGGGGGCGGCGCTTGAGCATCGCGTTTGTGATCGCCGTGGCTTGCCCGGTAGGGGGAATGATCCACGTTTCTTGGCGGCGACTCGAAACGTGGACTGCGACCGCGTCTAGGCCCTCGTCATGGATGCAGTTCCTGAGGAGGCGAAGTACCTCTATTGCTTGCGCGGGCTGTGCCGAATCGACGAAGAGTGCGGCCAGGACGCTGTCTTTCTTGGCGATAGCTTTTAGCCAGTCCTTCTTCTGCCAGCCGATGTTAGCGGGACTCACGTTTGTGACGAGCACCGCATCGGCCACCTTGGCCAGAGCATCCGATGCACTCATAAGAAACGTCAGAAGCGAGTCGACGGCTGTGAGCAGGTCCTCGGCTACGTCTTGATCCTGTGTTTGATTGATGAGGCGCCATATCCCGTCTCGCCTCTCAAGCACGCGAGCGAGCCGCCGCCGCGTGGCAAGTGCGAGCCGTTCCAAAACAGGCGTTCTCCTAGTCTGAGCCAACTGCATCGCCCTGGCCACGACGTTCGGAAGAGCGGGAGCGTAGATGGAACTGGCC
>NZ_JBQCGQ010000226.1:0-3609 GCF_051955515.1 Sinomonas sp. | reverse complement strand
ATTCACTCGCTCAAGGACCTCCCCACCGGCGGGACCCCCGGCCTCGCGCTCGGCGCGATCCCCGCACGGGCTGACGTCCGGGACGTGCTGTGCGCGCGCGACGGCCTCACGCTCGCGCAGCTTCCCGAAGGGGCCAAGGTCGGCACGGGTTCGCCGCGACGGGCAGCCCAGCTGAGGGCGGCGCGGCCGGATCTCGAGGTCCTCGACATCCGCGGCAACGTCGACACGCGGCTCGGCCGCGTTCCCGGCCTTCCGGGGAACTCGGCTGTTTCAGTCGCCGGCGCGACGGGCGACCTCGACGCCGTCGTCCTTGCCGCAGCGGGGCTCGGCCGCCTTGGCCGCACCGACGTCGTCAGCGAGTACTTCGAGCCTGACGTCATGCTGCCCGCGCCCGGGCAGGGCGCGCTCGCCGTCGAATGCCGGCTCGAGGACGCCCCCGCGCGCGAGAACGGGATGCTTCTGCAGGACGCGGTGCAGGGCGTGCTCGCCCAGGCGCTTGCCGCGATCGACGACGCAGACACTCGTCTCGCCGTGAGCGCCGAGCGGGCCCTCCTTGCGCGGCTCGAGGCCGGCTGTGCCGCCCCCGTCGGCGCCCTGGCCCGCCGGAAGGGAAGCCTCCTCTACCTCGACGCCGTCGTGTGTTCGCCCGACGGAACCCGCAGCGTGCGGCTCAACAAGGCAACCGACGGCTTGACGGACGTCGGTGCCCACCTCTTGGGCATCGAGCTCGCGGAGGAGCTGCTGGCGCAGGGCGTCGCGGAGTTCGCTGAGCTGGGCGCCTGAGCATGACAATCGAGGATCCGCGGCCGGACGCCCCGCTCGCCGGGCGTCGGGTGCTCCTCACCCGGAGCCCCGATCGGGCCGGTGCCATGGCATCCGCCCTTGCCCGGGCGGGGGCCGAACCCCTGCTGCTTCCCCTCATCGACTTCGAGCGCGCACCCGAGGCCCAGCCCCTCGACGAGGCGCTGGAGCGCCTGGCCGCGGGGGAGTACGCGTGGCTCGTGGTCAGCAGCATCACGACCGTTCGCGCGCTCAAGGACGTCGCCGCGGAGCGCGGAATGCGCCTGAGCGAGCTGGTCCCGGCGGGGACCCGCGTGGCGACCATCGGGCCGAGCTCGCGGCGCGTGCTCGAGGCGGAGGGGCTCCGCGTGGACCTCGCGCCGGAGGGCAGGCAATCCGCCGAGGGCCTCCTCGAGCTGTGGGCCTATTCCGACGACGGGGGAGCCGCGGGTTCCGCCGGAGCCAGCGCCGTTCGGATCCTCCTCCCGCAGAGCGACCTCGCCGCGCCGACCCTCGCCGAGGGGCTCGAGGAACGCGGCTGGGCCGTCGAGGCTGTCATCGCCTACCGCACCGTGGACTATCCCGCGGACCCTGCCCGGCGACTCATCGCCGAACTCGCAGTCGGCACCGAGCCGAGCCCCGCCGTCGTCCTCTCGCCCGAGGACGCGAACGCCGAACTTGCCGAGGGGCGGCTGAACGCCGTCGTCGCAGCGTCGCCGAGTGCCGCCCGCCGCATCCACGAGACGCTGCGCCCCCTCGACGCCACGCGGCTCGTGGCGATCGGGCAGCCCACGGCCGAGGAACTGCGTTCGCTCGGCCTCGGCGTGGCGGCGACCGCAGCCCAGCCGACGCCCGAGGGGATCGTCGACGCCGTCGTGCACGCCCTCTTCCTGACCCCCGGAATCTCTCCTTGGAAGGACACACCGTGAGCTTCCCGATCCACCGCCCGCGCCGCCTCCGCCAGACCCCGGCCCTGCGCCGCCTCGTCGCGGAGACGCGTCTCCACCCCGCGGAGCTGATCCTGCCCGCGTTCGTCCGCGAGGGCCTGACCGAGCCGGCCCCGCTGCAGTCGATGCCGGGCGTCGTCCAGCACACAACCGACACCCTCAACCGCGCGGCGGTCGAGGCGGCGGAGCTCGGGCTGGGCGGCATCATGCTCTTCGGCGTGCCGGAGACCCGGGACGCCGTGGGCTCGGCCTCGCTCGATCCCGACGGCGTCCTCAACGCGGCGATCCGCAGCGTGCGCGCCGAAGTCGGAGACGACCTCGTGGTGATGAGCGACGTGTGCCTCGACGAGTTCACGGACCACGGACACTGCGGCGTGCTCGACGCCAAAGGGCGCGTCGACAACGACGCGACGCTCGAGATCTATGCGCAGATGGCGGTCGCACAGGCCGAGGCCGGTGCTCACGTCCTCGGGCCCAGCGGAATGATGGACGGCCAGGTCGCGGTCATCCGCCAGGCGCTCGACACCGCCGGCCAGCAGGATGTCTCGATTGTGGCCTACGCCGCGAAGTACGCCTCGGCGTTCTACGGCCCCTTCCGGGAGGCCGTCGACTCGCAGCTCAAGGGCGACCGCCGCACGTACCAGATGGACGCGGCCAACCGCAGGGAGGCGCTCCTCGAGGTCGAACTCGATCTCGAGGAAGGTGCGGACATGATCATGGTCAAGCCCGCCATGAGCTACCTCGACATCCTTGCCGACGTCGCCGCGATGAGCCCGGTGCCCGTCGCGGCCTACCAGATCTCCGGCGAGTACGCGATGATCGAGGCGGCAGCGGCGAACGGCTGGATCGACCGGAAGGCAGCGATCCTCGAGTCCGTGCTCGGAATCCGCCGAGCAGGGGCGAACATGGTGCTCACGTACTGGGCTTCCGAGATCGCGGGCTGGCTTCGCGAGGTCTGACCTCGCCGGCGGCGGTCATGAACCAGCCGCGGGAATGAAGCGGCGGAGGAGGCGGTTTGCATGCATATGCATGGAACAAGCGAGCAGTCGTCCACGGTCCTCCTCGGCCTCAACACATTCGGCGACGTCGGCACGGCGGCCGACGGCTCGCCGAAGCCCCACGCCCAGGTGATCCGCGAGGTGGTCGAGGAGGGCAAGCTCGCGGACCAGGTCGGGCTGCACGCCTTCGGCGTGGGGGAGCACCACCGCAAGGACTTCGCGGTCTCGGCGCCCGAGGTTCTCCTCGCCGCCGTCGCCGCCGAGACCCAGAGCATCCGGCTCGCCTCCGCCGTCACGGTCCTCTCCTCCGATGACCCCGTCCGCGTGTTCCAGCGCTTCTCGACGCTCGACGCCATCTCGCAAGGCCGCGCCGAGGTGATCCTCGGGCGCGGATCGTTCATCGAGTCCTTCCCGCTGTTCGGCCTGGACCTCGAGGACTACGAGGTGCTCTTCGAGGAGAAGCTCGAGCTCTTCGACCGCGTGCGTTCCCAGAAGCCTGTCCACTGGGAGGGCCGCACTCGCGGCCCCATCCGGGGCCTCACGGCGTACCCGCACCTCGAGGAGGGCCTCCTCGACACGTGGATCGGAGTGGGTGGAACACCTCAGTCCGTGGTCCGGGCCGCCCACTACGGCTACCCCGTCAGCTTCGCCATCATCGGCGGAGAGCCGGCCCGCTTCGCCCCCTTCGTGGAGCTGTACAAGCGCTCGCTCGAGAAGTTCGACAAGCCCTACACCCAGCTCGCGACGCACTCGCCCGGGCACGTCTCGGACACCGACGAGCAGGCGCGCGAGGAGCTGTTCCCGCATTGGCTCGCCATGCGCAACCGGCTCGGCGCGGAACGCGGGTGGGGTCCGGGCAGTAAGACGGAGTTCAATGCGCAGGC
>NZ_JBQCGQ010000225.1:0-11336 GCF_051955515.1 Sinomonas sp. | reverse complement strand
GATCATCGGCGGCGCTGCGAGGGAGAGCGTTCCCGTCTACGCCTCGAGCATGGTCCGGAACATCTCCCCGGAGGCCGAGGCCGACCGCATCGCGGAACTGGCCTCGACCTTCGGATACCGGGCAGCGAAGATCAGGGTCGGCGAAGCCATGGGGCAGGATCGGGACGCCGAACCGGGCAGGACGGAGCGGATCATCCCCCGGATGCGCGAGGTCCTCGGCCCCGATTTCCTGTTGAGCGCCGACGCGAACGGCGGCTTCACCGTGTCCCGAGCGATCCGTGTGGGCCGCATCCTCGAAGAGCACCACTACTTCCACTACGAAGAGCCCTGCCCCTTCCCGGAGATCGAGAACACCGCCCAGGTTGCCGCGGCTCTCGACATCCCCGTCTCGGGTGGGGAACAGGACACCTCGCTGCCGCAGTTCTACCGGATGCTCGGAATGAAGGCGGTGGACATCGTCCAGCCCGACATCGGCTACATCGGGGGCATCTCTCGGGCGCGCAAGGTGACAGTACTGGCGGAGTTCGCCGGCATCCCGTGCACGCCGCACTGCGCGAACGACTCGATGCTCCAGGTCTTCACGCTCCACCTCGCTCTCGCGATGCCCGCGTGCATCCACCATCAGGAGTAGCATCGAGCGGACACCGTGGACTGAGGGCGTCTATGAGCCGATGCTGGAGGTGGCAGGTGGGGCGGTCGCGGCGCCACGTGATGCCGGCTGGGGGGTCGAGCTGGTTCCGTCCTTCGTGGCGTCCGCGGAGTCCGAGGTCACCACGTGACCCCTACACTGGGGTAACCGAAATAGTTTCGAAAGAGCAGGACCTTCCGCATGTCGCTCGCTTCTCAGGGGCAGAAGCCCAATCTGGCCGAGATTGCCCGAGCTGTGGGGGTCTCCACCCCCACAGTCTCCAAGGTGCTGAACGAGCGCAAAGACGTGGCAGAGAAGACTCGGGCCAAGGTCTTGGCGGCCCTCGAGGAGGCCGGCTACCGGTCGCCCGCCCAGCGCCGCACGACCATGGGGCCGGAGGTCGTCGAGGTTGCCTTCGACTCGGTCAACACGACGTACGCCTCCACCCTGCTCAGCGGCATCCTCGCGTACGCAGCGACCGTCGACGTCGAGATCATCCTGAGCACCACGGGAGGCCTTCCCGCTGGAGGGCTTGATCTCAGCCGGAAGGCGCAGCGGATGATCGACGAGCGGCGCGCCGGCCTGATCGTGGTCACCTCGGCCCTCAGCACCGCCCACCTGGCGGCCTTTCGACGGCGGCGAATCCCCGTCGTCGTCCTCGATCCGCTGAATCTGCCGCCCGCCGACCTCGTGAGCGTGGGAGCCACCAACTTCGCCGGCGGCAGAGCCGCCGCCGAACACCTCCTCGACCTTGGCCACACGCGGATCGCCTACCTCGGTGGCCCTGAATCCGCCGAGTACAACCAGGCGCGACTCCACGGCTACATGTCCGCCCTCATGGCCCGCGGCATCGACGTGGACCCCGCCCTCGTCATCAACGGGCGCTTCCATGCTGACCACGGCGCCGAGGGGCTTGGCGCGCTGGCGGCACTGGAGAATCCCCCGACGGCGATCTTCGCCGGAAATGACGTGATCGCAGTCGGCGTCCTGCGCGAAGCCCGGCGCCTTGGGATACGCGTCCCCGAAGACCTCAGCCTCGTCGGCTTCGATGGCACCGCCCTCGCCGAGGACTCAGTGCCCTCCCTGACATCGGTGGCGCAGCCGCTCCAGGAGATGGGGAGGGCGGCGCTCCGCAGCATCCTGCTCCAGGCGAAGGGCGAGCAGCTGGACTCGCATCGCGTCGAGCTTGCCACCCAGCTCGTGGTCCGCGAGTCCACGGCCCCTCCGCGGGCCTAGTCCTCCCAGGGGCGCCCTCCCGGAGGGCGCCGCCCCCACCCGGCTCACCCATGTCCGAGCCAACGAAAGTGATCTCAGTAAATTTCGGAATTTTCCCGAAAATGCATTGACCGCCTCGACGTGATCTGTCTAACATTGAGCGAATGGAAGGGGATTTCCACAAAGTGGAATCTCTTCGTCTCCGCTTGACCAATGACTGATTCCGATCGCCGAGGAGAGTCTGTGTCGCAGACCAAGACCACCGTTCGATTCGAGATTCCCGCTGATTTCTCGCATTCCGCCCCCGTGCCGTGGGCTCTCGCCCATCTGGAGGCCGCCGTGGTTGACCGGGGGCTCGCCGTCAGCGCCGGCTCCGAGAGCATGCCCATTCAACTCCGAAAAGACGACGCACTTGAAGCCGAGAGTTTCGGTCTGAAGGCCACCGCAGACGGCATCGTTGTGACGGCGGCGGAGCCCCGTGGGTTCGCCTACGGCCTGAGCGAGCTCGCAGACATCGTGCGGACCGCGGAGGAACCTTTCGCGGCCCTGACCTCCGCAGAGGCTGCTCCGAAGGCGCCTGCGGCACCCGTTCGCGGAGTCCTCCGCTCGTTCTCGAGCGACGAGCTCGATCTCGGCTGGTTCCGCGACCCCGGGTTCTGGACCGGATACCTCGATGAACTCGCCGTGCAGCGCATCAACCGGGTCCATCTGGCGCTCGGCATGCAGTACAACTACTCGCACGATCCGGATGTGCGCGACAACTACCTCTGCTTCGCCTACCCCTTCCTGGTCGAGGTGCCCGGGTGGGATCAGGTACGCGTAGAAGGCGTGGGCGAGGACGACCGCCGTCGGAATCTCGAAGCGCTCCGGTATGCAAGCGACGAAGCCGCACGCCGTGGCATTCATTTCCAGCTGGGCCTCTGGAACCACGCGGTGCGACCCGAGCTCGGCCAAAGCCCCGAGCTGCGGTATCCGATCGCCGGCCTGCCCGACGAGCAGGTCCCCGCCTACTCGGCGGACGCACTGCGCCTTCTGCTGGCCGAGTGCCCCGCCATCTCCGGAGTGACGTTCCGCGTGCACTACGAGGGCGGCGTGCCCGAGAAGGACCACGGCGCCTTCTGGCGCACCGTGATGTCCGGCCTGCGCGACGCCGGGCGACAGCTCGACGTCGACATGCACGCCAAGGGTGTCGACGCGGAGCTGATCCAGGTGGCCCGCGAAGTGGGGGCCCACGTGGCGATCTCGCCCAAGTACTGGGCCGAGCATCAGGGACTCCCCTACCACCAGGCGTCGGTGCGGCCGCTCGAAAGGGCGCGTCCCGCGAATGGGGACGGCCTGCGCGGCGTCACCCAGAACGAGCGTCGTTTCACCCGCTACGGCTATGGCGACTTCCTCGGAGAGGAGCGCGACTACGACGTCATCTTCCGCGTCTGGCCCGGCAGCCAACGCTTCCTCATCTGGGCCGACCCGGAGCTGTTCGCGGGATACGGCCGGCTCAGCACGCTGGGCGGCGCGTTGGGCGCCGAGCTCTGCGAGCCTCTCACCTTCCGGGGCCGCAAGGACACCGGCCGGGACGGGATCCCCCGCGACCTCTACGTCGATGAGTCGCTGTCACTCGGGCGTGACGACTGGAAGAAGTACGCGTACGAATACCGGCTGTGGGGACGGCTCATGTACGACCCCTCCGCCGCAGAGGAGACCTGGCTGCGCAGCCTGCGCCAAGAGTTCGGTGCTGCAGCCGAACCCCTGGCTTCGGCGCTGTCCTCGGCGGGCAAGGTCATGCCGCTCGTGACGGTGACCCAGTCCCTGAGCGCCTCGAACAACTTCTTCTGGCCGGAGGTGTTCACGGACATGCCGATCGCGCGCCGCGCGCGGTCGCTCGACACCTACGACTTCGACCTCGAGAACCCCGGCACGTGGGGCACCGCAAGCCCCTTCGACCCGCAGATCTTCGAGACAGCGGACGCCTACGCCGAGGGTCTCGTGAGCGGGAAGCCGAGTGGGCGGATCACGCCCGACCAAGTCGCGTCACGCCTGCTCCTGCTCGCCGAGTCCGCCGAAGCGGCGCTGGACGCCGCCCGAGCGTCGGCCCCCGATCCCGAGTCCCCGGGCTTCCGGCGCCTCGCCATCGACGCGGCCCTCGAGGCCCTCCTGGCCCGCTTCTTCGCTGGAAAGATCCAGGCCGGCGTGGCCTACTCGCTCTTCAGCGCCACGGGCGATGCACAGGTCCTGCGTGGCGGACTGGGCGACTACCAAGACGGGCGGGACGCCCTCGCCCGCCTCATCAAGACCGCGAGCGGCATCTACGGTGCCAACCTCGCGTTCGGCGACCGCCCCTCCGAGCAGGGCCACTGGAGCGATCGACTCGCCCAAGTGGACGCCGACATCGCGGAACTGGCCCGCGAGCTCGAAGAGGTCACGCGCAGCACAAACGGCTCCGACGGATCGGCTGTCGCTTCCCAGCGTTCGACGCAATGGCGACAGGGCGGTCTCGAACACACTCCCGCCGAGGACTTCGTTCACGGGCGTCCGTTCGTCGTGCAGGCCCAGGCCGAGCCGGGAATCACCGTTGAGCTTCGGGCACGCCACCTCAACCAGGGCGAGGACTGGCTTGCGGTTCCCATGGACCGCGAGGGCGGCGAACTCTCTGCGACGATCCCCGCCGGATGCACCGAGGCGCGGTTCCCGATCGAATACTTCTTCGTCCTTCAGGACGAGGACAGCCACGACGCGTGGCTCGTGCCCGGGCTCGAGGAAAGCCTCGCAAATCAGCCCTATCACGTCGTCGCTGGCCACGTCGCCTAGATCTACAGGAATTTCCAACAAGGAGGACAGGACAACGATGTTCACATCAAACTGGCGAGGACGCGCGGCCTTGGTCGGCGCCGTCATGCTGACGGCCGCGACAGCGCTCACGGCCTGTGGGTCCGGAAGCGGCAGCAGCAGCGCCTCGAAGGACGGCATCACCGGAACGATCCGTGTGAGCGCCCAGACGGACCAGCCGTACCTGCAGGACGCCGCAAACCAGTTCGAGAAGCTTCACCCGGGCACCAAGGTCCAGCTCGTCGAATCGCCGTCGAACACCTACCAGACCACCATCCGCGCCCAGCTCGACGCGAAGCACGCACCGGACGTCATGTTCGTGTGGGGCGGAGCAGGGAACGCGATGGCCACGCAGCAGCTCGCCAAGGCCGGCATGCTCGCAGATCTCTCCGACCGCCCGTGGGTCAAGAACATGGGTGACACGGCGAACGGCCTCGTCTCGTACGACAACAAGGTGTACGCCCTCAACACCTACGCGAACCCGACGGGCGTCTTCTACAACACCGACATGCTCACCAAGCTCGGAGTGACGATTCCGAAGACGTTCACCCAGCTCCTCTCGTTCTGCAAGGACGTCTCCTCGAAGGGCATCGTCCCGATCGCCATGGGCAATCAGACCGGCTACCTCAACACCGAGGTCCCGCTCGAGCTCGTCAACACCCTCATCTACTCGCAGAACAAGAACTTCGCCGCGGACATGGCCTCGGGCAAGGAGAAGTGGACGACCTCTGACCTGTGGAAGTCGTCGCTGACGAAGGCGCACGAGCTGTACCTGCAGATGAACGACGCCAAGTGCTTCCAGGCGAACTCGACCGGCTACTCGGATCAGCAGGCCCGGCAGCTCGTGGCACAGGAGAAGGCGCTGGGCGTCAACATCATCTCCGCGGCCGCCCAGGGCGTCCAGCAGGCGAACCCGAAGATCAAGTACGACATGTTCGAGATTCCGGCGACGGACAACCCCGATGACACGGTCCTGACCATGAACACGGGCGCCTCCTACGCCGTGAACAAGGACAGCACGAACCTCAAGACGGCCATCGCGTTCATCGACTTCATGGGCGAGGACCAGCAGCTGACCGCCGCGTCGAACGCTGCCTTCGGTGTTCCCTACAAGGCGGGCCCCAACACGACCGTGATGGACGGGCTCAAGGGCATCGAGCCGCTCTACAAGGCCGACAAGACGGCCCTGTGGGCCACGAACTTCTGGCCCAACGCCGAAGTCAAGCAGGTCATGATCGCTCAGGATCAGAACCTCATCCTCGGCAAGACCAACGTCACCGACGCAGTCAACGCGATCCAGAAGGCCTTCGCCGGATCCTGATCTCGAGGAGGGTGGGGCGCCCGAGGCGTCCCACCCTCGACCGTCCAGCGGTACCCCTCAGCGTGCCGCCCCCCCCTTGAGGAGCCATCAATTGGTCATCACTACAGAAACTCCCCCGCGCTCCGATACACGCCCCCGGAAGGCAGTGCGAGGCGGCGCAGCAGGTTCGCGCATTCCGTTCTGGTTCGCGGTCCCCTGCCTTCTGATCTTCGCGGGTGTGGTCGCCTACCCCACGCTGCAGGGAATGTACTATGCGTTCACCGACTGGACCGGTCTCGGCAGCGACATCCACTTCAACGGCATCGACAACTTCGTCAAGCTGTTCTCCTCGCCCGAGGCCCCTGAGGCGCTGGGCCACACGCTGCTCATCGCGGCTGCTGTCACCATCATCCAGAACCTCCTCGGCCTGCTCCTGGCCATCGGGCTGCACTCGAAGATCAAGAGCCGGAACGTGCTCCGCACGCTCCTCTTCGCCCCCGTGGTGATGACGCCCGTGATCGTGGGCTACGTGTGGCAGTTCATCTTCGTCCCCGGGGGACCGTTCGCGTCCCTGACCGAGTCCCTCGGCGCCCCTGTTGGCGGCCTGAATGTCCTCGGTGACCCGGCATTTGCCATCTGGGGCATCATCACCATCGTGATCTGGCAGCACGCGGGTTACTCCATGGTCATCTTCCTCGCGGGCATGCAGAACGTCCCGGACGAGCTCCTCGAGGCATCGGCCCTCGACGGCGCCAACGCCGTGCAGAGATTCTTCTGGATCACGTGGCCCCTTCTGCGGACCCCCACTCTCATCAACGTCACGCTCTCGCTCATCTCCTCGATGAAGCTCTTCGACCAAGTCATGGCCACGACTCAGGGCGGCCCCGGGAACGCAACGCAGACACTCTCCACCCTGCTGTTCAGCGAGGCCTTCCTCTACAACAACTACGGCTACGGGATCTCGCTCGGCCTCATCGTGTTCATCCTCATCGCGGTGATCTCGTTCGGCCAGATGCGGCTCTTCCGGGAACGGGACTGAAGGACATGAAGAAATACACCTGGCGAACCGGCGTCCTCGAGGCAGTGATGATCCTCGTGACCGCGGCCTTCGTGTTCCCCCTCTGGCTCCTGGTATCGGTTGGCTTCCGGCCCTCCGAGGAGGTCTCACTCAATCCGATCGCGCCGCCGTCGTCGCTCTATCTGGACAATTTCTCTACCGCTTGGGAAGAAGGCGGCCTTGGCCCGGCCTTCATCAACAGCATCTACATCACCGCGATTTCGGTGGCGATCCTCGTGGTCGTCGGAGCCTGCGCGAGCTACTACTTCTCGCGGTCGCGCGGCAAGGCCGGCCTCCGCTGGTTCGCGATCGTGGCAGCCGGCATGATGGTGCCCTTCCAGATCGGGGTGCTGCCGCTCTACCGCGTCATCACCGACCTCGGGCTCGCGGGGAACCCCGTTTCGCTCATCATCTTCAACGCGGGGATCCACCTCCCGCTCACGGTCATCCTGTATACCGGTTTCATGCGGCAACTGCCCGCCGAGTACGAAGAGGCGGCTCGCGTCGACGGCGCCAGCTCGTTCCAGACCTTCTGGCGCATCGTCGTCCCGCTCCTCCTGCCCGTCACCGGAACCGTGATCGTCCTCGATGGCGTGTCCATCTGGAACGAGTTCTTCACCCCGCTGCTGTACCTTGGCGGCACCCCGAACGTCACGGTCCCCGTTCAGATCTACAGCTTTGTGGGCGAATTCAATACACACTGGGGTCAGGTATTCGCCGGGCTGCTCATGGCAAGCCTGCCGATCCTCCTCCTCTTCTTCGCCTTCCAGCGCTACATGATCCGCAGCTTCGGCAGCGGCCTGAAGGGATGAGAACTGCCATGCACCTGGCTCCGATCGACGCGCGAGTTGAGGATCTCATCGCCGCGCTCCCCGAAGGCAGCGTGCTCACGGAACCCACCGCCGTCGAACCTTACCGGCGTGATCGCGCCGGTGACCCGCATGCGGGGGTCCCGCTCGCCGTCGTCCGCGCAGCGTCGACAGCGGAAGTGCAGACGGCGGTGCGCTGGGCGGCGCGGCATGGCGTGCCGGTCGTGCCGCGGGGAGCCGGCACCGGCCTCTCGGGCGGGGCGAGCGCTGTCTCCGGCGGCATCGTGGTCTCGACCGAGCGGATGCGCGAGGTGAGCGTCGACGAGCGCACGCGGACGGCCGTGGTGCAGCCTGGCCTCCTGAACGCAGAGTTCAAATCGGCCGTCGCGGAGCACGGCCTCTGGTACCCGCCGGACCCGGCCTCGTTCGAGATCTGCTCCATCGGTGGCAACCTTGCGACCAATGCCGGTGGCCTCTGCTGCGTGAAGTATGGCGTGACGGCCGATTACGTGCTCGGACTCGAGGTCGTGCTCGCCGACGGACGCGCGGTGCGCCTCGGTGGTTCGCTCATCAAGGACGTCGCGGGCCTCAACCTGGTCAAGCTCTTCGTGGGCAGCGAGGGGACACTCGGGATCATCACCGAGGCCACCCTCCGCCTTCTTCCGGCCCCGCCCGTGCATCGGACCATCGCGGCGTGGTTCCGCACCACCGAGGACGCGGCCGAGGCAATCGCGGAGATCGCCAGCACCATCCGGCCAAGCATGCTCGAGTACATGGACCGGAGCTCGGTCAACGCCGTCGAGGACCTTCTCGGGATCGGGCTGGACCGCGAGGCCGCCGCCTTCGTCCTGGCAGGAAGCGATGACCTCGACCCCGCGGGGCGAGAGATCGCCGTGATGCTCGACGCCTTCGCGCGGCACGATCCGATCCTGGTCCAGGAAACCTCGGCCGAGGACGGTGCAACGCTCGAGTACGCCCGCCGCCTCGCCATTCCCGCCGTCGAGGCCACGGGCCGCCTGCTGCTCGAGGACGTCGGGGTGGCCATTCCCCGGCTCGCCGACCTCATCCACGGCGTCGAGGAGATCGCAGCGCGGGAGCGAGTGCGCATCGCGTTCATCGCCCACGCCGGCGACGGCAACACCCACCCGCTCGTCGTGTTCAACCCCGACGATCCTGCCGAGGAAGCGCGCGCGCATCAGGCCTACGGCGACGTGATGACCCTGGCCATCCGCCTCGGTGGAACCATCACCGGCGAGCACGGAGTAGGCCGGCTCAAGCGCCCGTGGCTGGAAGACCAGATCGGCCCGGATGCCCTCGACATCGCCCAGCGGGTCAAGGACGCGTTGGACCCCCAGCACCTCTTCAACCCCGGAACGATTTTCAAGGAGACCAGCAAATGACCGGAACTGAGCGCACCCGCGTGGGCGGGCTGCGAATCGCTGCCGCGCTGCACGAGTTCATCGAACAAGAAGCGCTTGCTTCCAGCGGGCTAGGGTCCGAGGAATTCTGGCAGGGCGTCGAGGAGATCATCACCGATCTCATGCCCGCCAACCGGCGGCTGCTCGCAGAGCGCGATCGCCTCCAGGCCGAATTGGACGATTGGAACCGTGCACACCGCGGGAAGGCGTGGGACGCCGTCGGGTATCGCGCCCGGCTGGAGCAGATCGGGTACCTCGTGCCCGAGCCCAAGCAGGTCACCGTGACCACGCAGAACGTGGACACCGAGATCGCCGAACTCGCCGGCCCGCAGCTCGTGGTGCCCGTGAGCAACGCCCGGTACTCGCTCAACGCCGCCAACGCGCGGTGGGGTTCGCTGTACGACGCCTTCTACGGCACCGACGCCCTGCCCGGCTCGCCCCAGGGCAAGGGATACGACCGCGAACGGGGCCTCCAGGTCATCGCGGAGGTGCGGCGGCTCCTCGACGAGTTCTTCCCACTTCAGCACGGCAGCCACACCGAGGCGACCCACTACGTGGTGGAGGACGGAACCCTCGCCGTCACAGTCCCGTCCGGGACCGCCCGGCTGACGGACCCCGCAGCCTTCCGGGGCTTCACCGGTGACCCCGGCCGCCCCGAGGCGATCCTGCTCAGCCGGCACGGCCTCCACTGGGAACTCCGCTTTGACCCCAACTCTCCCGGCGCGGCCGACGACGGTGCCGGCATGAGCGACGTGGTCGCCGAGGCCGCCCTCACCACGATCATCGACTTCGAGGATTCGGTGGCCGCGGTCGACGCTGCCGACAAGGTGGGCTCCTACCGCAACTGGCTCGGCCTGAACCGTGGCGACCTGGTCGAGAGCTTCGAGAAGAACGGCAGAACGGTCACGCGACGCCTCGCAGAGGACCGCCGGTACACCTCGCCTGACGGCTCGGAGCTGATCCTGCCCGGCCGCTCGCTTCTTTTCGTCCGCAACGTCGGCCACCACATGATGACGGACGCCGTGCTCGATGCCGCGGGGGACGAGGTGGGCGAGGGCATCATCGACGCGATCGTCACTGTCCTGTGCGCGCTGCCCGGCATCGATCCGAGCAACCCGAAGCGCAACGGCTGTGCTGGGTCCGTCTACATCGTGAAGCCGAAGATGCACGGGCCGGATGAAGTGGCCTTCACCGTGAGGCTCTTCGGGCGGGTCGAGCGGCTCCTCGGGCTCCCACCCGAGACGATCAAGCTCGGACTCATGGACGAGGAACGGCGTACGAGCGCCAACCTCAAGGCGGCGATCGCCGAGGCGACGAGCCGACTCGTGTTCATCAACACGGGCTTCCTCGACCGATCTGGCGACGAGATCCACAGCTCGATGGAGGCCGGACCCATCGTCCGGAAGGCCGAGCTGCGCACGCAGCCCTGGATGCTCTCCTACGAGGACCGCAATGTGGACATCGGCCTCGAAGTGGGCCTTCCGGGCCACGCCCAGATCGGCAAGGGCATGTGGGCCGCTCCTGACCGGATGGCCGCGATGCTCGAAGAGAAGATCGGCCATCCCCAATCCGGGGCGACGACAGCGTGGGTGCCCTCGCCGACCGCGGCGACCCTGCACTCCCTGCACTATCTGCGGGTCGATGTGCGGGGGCGGCAGGCCGAGCTCGCCGGGGCGCCCCGCGCGCGCCTCGAGCAGCTGCTCACGGTTCCCCTCGGCGACCCCGAGCAGTGGGACGAGGCGGCACGTCGCGCGGAGGTCGACAACAACGTCCAGTCGCTCCTCGGCTACGTGGTCCGCTGGGTCGACCAGGGGATCGGCTGCTCCAAGGTGCCCGACATCCACGACGTGGGACTCATGGAGGACCGCGCCACCCTGCGCATCTCCAGTCAGCTGCTCGCCAACTGGCTGCACCACGGCGTGGTCTCCGCGGCGGAGGTGCGGGCCTCGCTCGAGCGGATGGCCGCCGTCGTCGACTCCCAGAATGCCGGGGATCCGGCCTACCAGCCCATGGCCGATGACTTCGACGGCAGCCTCGCCTATCAAGCCGCCTGCGAGCTGGTCTTCGAAGGGGCCGCGCAGCCGAA
>NZ_JBQCGQ010000224.1:0-3656 GCF_051955515.1 Sinomonas sp. | reverse complement strand
GCCTTCTTGTGCTTGGTGGTCGCCCATTTGGAGTGGCCGGACATGCCTACGCTTCTCCCTTGATCATGCGGATGAAAAGTTCATGGACCCGCCGCTCGCCCGTCACCTCGGGGTGGAACGATGTGGCGAGCAGGTTTCCTGAACGGACTGCGACAATTCTAGACCTGCCGCCCAGCGTGGCCGTGTGGGACGCGTGCTGCGGGTCGACCTCTGCGAGCACCTCGACCGAGTCGCCGACCCGCTCAACCCACGGTCCACGGATGAAGACGGCGTGAATGGGACCGCCGGACTGGTCGATGTCCTTGAAGTCGAGGTCTGTCTCGAACGACTCTCGCTGGCGGCCGAACGCGTTGCGTCGCACCGTGATGTCCAGACCGCCGAACGTCTCCTGCGCCCGGCCCGAAAGGTCCTCGGCCGGATCCGCGATCTCGTTCGCAAGCAGGATCATGCCCGCGCAGGACCCATACACCGGGAACCCCTCGGCGATCTTGCGCTTGAGCGGCTCCGCCACGCCGAAGGCGCGCGCCAGCTTGTCGATCGCCGTCGACTCGCCTCCCGGGATGACGAGCCCATCGAGGCCATCCAGCTCCTCGGGCCTGCGCACCGTGACCGCCCGCGCACCGAGCGATTCGATCGCGGCAACGTGCTCGCGCACGTCCCCCTGCAGGGCGAGGACGCCGACGCGCAGCTCAGTCTGGTCGGTGGAGGAAGGAGCGGCAGAAGTCACCCGTCCAGTCTAGTCCGGGCTCAGATCGCGCCGCTTCCGGCGGCCGCGGCGCAGGAGGGAGCCAAGGACTGCGCCGGTAGCATGGACGGCGGACCGTGTGACGACAACAGATTGAGGATTGCACGATGTGCGGTATCGCCGGCTACTACGGGTTCGGTCAGGATCAGGCTCTGCTCGACACAATGAACAGCTGCATCCAGCACCGCGGCCCTGACGGCGAGGGGTACTTCCTCGGCGACGAGGCGGGCGCAGGCGTGGGGCTCGCCCACCGGCGGCTCGCGATCGTCGACCGGGCCCACGGTCAGGAGCCGATGATCAGTTCCGATGGGGACATCGTGCTGATCTACAACGGCGAGGTCTACAACTACCGCGAACTGCGGGCCGAGCTGGAGGACCTCGGGCGGACCTTCGTTACCGTCTCCGACACGGAGGTGGTCCTGCAGGCCTACGAGGAATGGGGCTCGGAGGCGTTCGACCGCTTCAACGGCATGTTCGGCCTGGCCATCCTCGATCGGCGTCTGGGCAGGCTCGTGCTCGCGCGTGACCACTTCGGCATCAAGCCGCTCTACTGGGCCAACGCGGGCACCGAGCACGAGCCCGAGATCCTGTTCGCCTCCGAGATCAAGCCGATCCTCGCGACCGGCAAGATCGAGGCCAAGCCCAACGAGCGCATCCTCTACCGCTACCTGCGCTTCCGGATCCACGACGACACCGAGGAAACGTTCTTCGACGGCGTCCACAAGCTCCTGCCCGGCGAGATGATGACCATCGAGCTCGCGACACGCCGCTTCCGCATCTCGAGCTACACGCGCCTCCGTGAAGAGCTCGAGGAGCTCTCGAAGGTCAACACGCCCTACACGCCCGCCGTCGTCGAAGAGTACCGCCGGCGCTTCACCGAGGCTATCCGGATCCGGCTCAACTCCGAGGTCCCGGTGGGAAGCGCCCTCTCGGGCGGACTCGACTCCTCCGCCGTCGTCGTCACGATCAACCGCCTCATGCAGGAGAACGCAGCAGGCCTCGAGGCCGTCGGGCCCAAGCAGAACACCTTCAGCGCAGTCTTCCCGAACGCCATCAACGACGAGGAGGCATACGCCGACGCCGCCATCGCCGCGTGCCAGGGCACGATCGAATCCCACAAGATCAAGCCCACCCCGGAGAGCTTCGACGCCGATCTCGTCGACTTCGTCCGCACCATGGAGGAGCCGATCATCTCCTCGGGCCCGTACGCGCAGTACTGCGTCATGAAGGAGGCCAGCAAGCACGTCACCGTGCTGCTCGACGGCCAGGGCGCCGACGAGATGATGGCCGGGTACATCCCCTATTACTTCGCCTATCTCCGCCAGCTCAAGGACAAGGGCGACTTTGCGACGCTCGCCAAGGAGACGTCGTCGAGCCTCGACATCTTCTACCGCCTGGGGCGGTTCCGGATCAGGGGCATGGCAAGCGGCAAGAAGACCGTCTCGATGGCCACTCTGCTGAGGAAGGACTGGACGCAGAAGTTCGGTGGCGAGTCGTTCGGGAACATCCCGGCCAACCTCAAGCAGCGCCTCATCGACGACCTCTTCACGAAGTCGCTGCCCTCGCTCCTTCGGTACGAGGACAAGAACACCATGCGGTTCTCCCTCGAAGGCCGCGTGCCGTTCCTCGACAAGGAAGTGGTGAAGTACCTCTTCAGCCTTTCGGACGAGGCCATCATCAAGGAGGGCTGGAACAAGCGCGTGCTTCGGGACGCCACCCGCGGCCTCCTGCCGGAGATGATCAGCAACCGCCGCAACAAGATCGGCTTCACGACTCCCGAGGCGGAGTGGTTCAAGCTCATGAAGGAGCGGATCTACAAGATCTTCATGTCGAACTCCTTCTACAGCCGCCCTTACTGGGACCGCGAGCAGGTCCTCACGGCGTTCGAGGAGTACCTCAACGGCAAGAACGACGCCGACACGATGATCTTCTGGCGGCTCCTCAACGTGGAGCTGTGGTTCCGCGAGTTCATCGACAAGGACGAGACTCCCGCGGACGTCAAGGCTGGCAAGAGCGACTACGAGGCCAATCCGGGCAAGGAGCTCGACATCGTCTCCGTCGGCCAGACCTTCAGGCGCTACCCGCTCCAGACCGACGTGTTCGCGCGCACCACGGAGCTCGCGCCAGCCGTCACCGGGTACGTGAAGCGGTTCTTCGACGGCCTGCCCACCGCGCCCGAAGAGGCGCGCAAGGCGGCCGAGGGCCACCAGTGGTACCTCCTCGTGAGCGAGAAGATTGTGGCGATCACCCAGGGGCGGTCCTTCCCCGTCTGGGAGATCGAGGTGTCCCCTGCCGCGCGAGTCCTAAGCAGGTTCGTCACCCGGACGCCCGCCGGAATTGGCCTCGGGAGCCCCTGGTCGATGCAGATCGCGATCGACGAGGTGGGCCTTCCGCTCATCGCCAAAGCCGCCGCAGCGTCCGTCGTCGGCAAGCTCCAGGGAAAGAGCGGCGTCTTCTATGACGTGGTGGGCAACAACATCAACGCGATCGACGGCGCCACCCCCTACAGCTTGGGTGCGGCCAGCAACTCAGTGAAGCTCGCGCCCAAGGATCCCGACGGCGTCGCACGCTCCCTCAGCGCGGCCGTGCGCGCCGCCCTGCCCCCCGACGCGGTGGCGACCTTCGGCGGCACCGCCATCATGGACGCGAACGATCTGGGCGTCGTCGTGATGGGGCACGACACCGCCCTCCCGAAGGAGACCATCGCCGGGATGTTCAAGGACAACCCGCAGGGACAGGGGTCCCAGGCCACGCCGATGTCGCTCGTGTTCGCCCACGACGAGAGCTGAGCTCCGCGTTCGCTTGCGCCGTCAGGGTTTGAGGGGTGCCACCCAGCCAACCAGGCGGCGCCAACGGGCGGCTCCGTGGCCCCCCCCCCGCGGCGTGAAAGGCTCCGTTGAGGGGCCAACCC
>NZ_JBQCGQ010000223.1:0-9324 GCF_051955515.1 Sinomonas sp. | reverse complement strand
GCCGTGATCCTCTCGGTCGCGACCCTCCTGCCGCTCGGCGTCATCCTGCTCACGCGCCCGGCCATCCCGGGAGGCGCCTACTTCCTGGACCCGAACTCGCCGCTTCAGGCCGTCGTCGGCATCGCCATCGCCGTCGGTGCCCTCGCCGCCGTCCGCGCGAACAAGCGATTCCTCGCGGTGCTCATGGTCTCCGTCACGGGCTACGGCATCGCGCTCATCTTCGCCCTCCAGGGCGCGCCCGACCTCGCGATGACCCAGCTGCTCGTCGAGACGATCGTGCTCGTCGCGTTCGTCCTCGGCATGCGCCGCCTTCCGGCCCAGCTGCGCGACAGGACGGGAGGGGCGTACCGCGTGGCGCGGATCATCATCGCCGTGCTGTTCGGCAGCATGGTCGTGGTCGCCGGGATGTTCACCATGAGCGCCCGGCACGCCGCGCCGATCTCGCTCCAGTTCCCCGAGCTCGCCTATTCCGAGGGCGGCGGGAACAACATTGTGAACGTCACGCTCGTGGACATCCGCGCGTGGGACACGTTCGGCGAGATCTCCGTGCTGGTCCTCGCGGCCACGGGCATTGCGAGCCTGATCTACATCAGCCACCGGGGACGCCGCCCGGGCCCCGTCCACGAGGTCGAGACGGGCAGCGTGGGGCGCGTCCGCGGCGTGGATCCCAGCTCGCGAGGCGGTGCGGAGCTCGCCGTCGCCCGGACGTTCCAGAGCGTGGAACGCGACCCGTGGCTCGTGGCCGGCCGTACCCTCGCCCCCGAACGCCGCTCGATCATCTTCGAGGTCATCACCCGGCTCATCTTCCACAGCATGGTGCTGTTCTCCCTCTACCTCCTGCTCGCCGGCCACAACGCGCCGGGCGGCGGCTTCGCCGGCGGTCTGGTGGCCGGGATCGCGCTCACGATTCGCTACCTTGCCGGCGGTCGGTTCGAGCTCCACGAGGCCGCGCCCTTCAATCCCGGGGTGCTCCTCGGAGTCGGCCTCGCGGTCGCGGCGCTCGCCGGTGCCGTGCCGTTGCTCGTGGGCGGGCAGGTGCTGCAGAGCGCAACCATCGCCCTCTGGCTGCCCGTCTTCGGCGACGTGAAGTTCGTGACGTCCACGCTGTTCGACGTGGGGGTGTACCTGATCGTGGTCGGGCTCGTGATCGATGTCCTCCGGAGCCTTGGCTCCCATATCGACGAGCAGATCGAGGACCAGTCACGGGCCGAGGCCAAGCGCGACCTCCGGGCTCTCCGCGAGAACCGCCAGAAGGAGAGAGAGCGCGCATGAACCCCAACATGACCCTGCTCATCATCTCGGGCGTGCTGTTCGCGTGCGGCGTCTACCTCCTGCTCGAACGGAGCCTCACCCGCGTACTCCTCGGGCTTCTCATGCTGACGAACGGGGCCAACCTCCTCCTGCTCACCACGGACGGCTACGCCGGCCTCGCGCCCTTCTACGCGAAAGGGACAGACGCCAAGGCCTACAGCGACCCGCTTCCGCAGGCGTTCGTGCTCACGTCCATCGTGATCTCCTTCGCGGTCACAGGCTTCATGCTCGCGCTCATCTATCGCACTTGGCAGCTCGGCCGTGCCGACGAGGTGGCCGACGACCTCGAGGACCGTCGGGTCGCCGCCCAAAGCGGATGGGTACCCGAGGACGACGCCGACGTCCCCGAGGATCTCAGCGAATTCGTGAACCGGGAAGAAGCCGCGGCCGCCGACCGCGCGGCTCTGCACAGCGGGCGGCAGAAGGCCCACGCACAGGAATCGCTAGGGCAGGAGTCTTCTGGGGAAGGGGAGCTCGAGTGAACCTGGCAAACCTGGCCCCGCTCGCCGTCGTCCTCCCCATCTTCGGCGCCGCGGTGACGTTCCTGCTCCTGCGCCAGCCGCGCGCCCAGCGGATCGTGAGCATCGGCGTGGTCGCGGTGACGCTCGCGCTCGAGATCCTGCTGCTCGCCTCGGTCTGGGACGGCGGAACGATCGCGGTGCCGATCGGCCAATGGATTCCGCCGTGGGGGATCACTCTCGTTGTGGACCAGTTCTCCTCCCTCATGCTGGTCGTCTCAAGCGCGGTGAGCCTCTCCGTCCTCATCTACGCCGTGTCGCAGGGCATGGCCGACGGCGACAAGGACGGCCCGATCTCGGTGTTCCACCCGAGCTTCCTCATCCTGATCGCCGGGGTTTCCGACGCCTTCCTCGCGGGGGACCTGTTCAACCTATACGTCGGCTTCGAGATGCTGCTCACGGCGAGCTACGTCCTGCTCACGCTCGGAGGCACGACGGCGAGAATCCGCGCCGGGGTGACCTACGTCGTCGTGAGCGTGGTCTCCTCGCTGCTGTTCCTCATCGCGATCGCGATGGTCTACGCCGCGACCGGCACGGTGAACATGGCGGACCTCGCCGTGAAGCTCGGCCAGCTCGACCCCGGCACGCAGACGCTCCTGCACACCATGCTGCTCATCGGCTTCGGGATCAAGGCCGCGGTGTTCCCGCTCTCGTTCTGGCTCCCGGACTCGTACCCCACGGCGCCCGCGCCCGTCACAGCCGTGTTCGCGGGCCTCCTCACGAAAGTCGGCGTGTATGCGATGGTCCGCACCGAGACGCTCCTGTTCCCCGGCGAGGACCTCAACGTCCCGCTCATGACCGTTGCGCTGCTCACCATGGTCGTGGGAATCTTCGGTGCGCTCGCCCAGACGGACATCAAGCGACTCCTGTCCTTCACCCTGGTCAGCCACATCGGCTACATGGTGTTCGGGCTCGCGATGAGCTCCGTGATCGGCCTCGCCTCGGCCGTCTTCTACGTGATGCACCACATCACGGTCCAGACGTCCCTGTTCCTCGTCGCCGGGCTCATCGAGCGCCGCGCGGGCTCGGCGTCGATCGATCGGCTCGGGGGCCTCGCGAAGCTCTCACCGCTCCTCGCGCTGCTGTATTTCATCCCCGCGATGAACCTCGCCGGGATTCCGCCGTTCTCGGGCTTCCTCGGGAAGCTCGGCCTCGTCCAGGCGGGAGTGACGCTTGGCACTCCGATGGCGATCGCTGTCGTCATCGCCGGGGTCGCCGTGAGCCTCCTGACCCTGCTGGCCCTCGCCCGCGTGTGGGCGCGCGCCTTCTGGCGGTCCACCGACGACGCCGAGAATCCCGATGCCGCGCTTCTCGCCCCCGCCCACAGAGGTTCGATGCCGCGCGCAATGGTCGGTGCGACCGCCGGGCTGGTGGTGCTCGGTCTCGCGCTGACCGTGTTCGCCGGACCCTTGTTCACTGTGAGTGAACAGGCTGCGAAGGAGATGCTCGACCGCACTCCGTATATCACCGCCGTGCTCGGCCAGCAGGCCCCGCATCCGGGGGTGGCACAGCCTTGAGCGCTCCACGCATCGCCCTCCGCACGGAGCTGCCGCTGCTCGCGTGGCTCGTCATCGTCTGGGGCGCCCTCTGGCAGGACTTCAGCCCGGGCAATCTGGTCTTCGGGCTCCTATTGGCCCTGCTCGTGACGAGGTTCCTGTACCTGCCGCCCGTTGAGCTCAGTGGACGTTTCAACCTGCTCCAGGCAGTGCGGTTCGCCTTCGTCTTCGTGTGGCAGATCATCGTGGCGAGCGCGAAGCTCCTCTGGCTTGCCGTTCGGTCCGGGCCAGCAGTGACGAGCGCCGTCATCGCGGTGCCGCTCCGCAGCCACGCCGACCTCATCGTCACCGCCACGGGCCATGTTGTGTCGCTCATCCCGGGCTCGCTCATCGTGGACGTGGACCGGGCCAACGCGACCCTCTATGTCCATGGCATCGACGTGCCCGACGCAGCGGCCGCCGAGAGGCTGCGGCGGTCCGTCCTCGCGGCCGAGGCCGAGCTGATCCGGGTCATGGGCACCGACGAGGACCTGCGGACCCTGCGCGGGGAGGGGCCGCAATGACCTTCCTCGACGGGGCGCTCCTGATCTGCAGCATCCTCCTGGCGCTCGCGGCCTTCGGCGCGGTGATCCGCATGATCAAGGGGCCCGCGCTGCTCGATCGCGTCCTCGCGGCAGACGTTCTGCTCGTGGTCCTCGCCTCGGCGCTCATCGCGAAGATGGTGGCGAGCCGATCCACGGATCACCTCGCACTCGTCGTCGCCATCACGCTGATCGGCTTCGTGGGGTCCGTGACCGTCGCCCGATTCGTGCAGGACCGGAGGCGGCCGTGAACTCGTTCCTCGACGTTGTGGTCGGCGTGCTGCTGGTGCTGGGCGGCCTGCTCTCCCTCGCCGCCGCGATCGGACTGCTGCGGTTCCCGGACCTGCTCACCCGCATGCACGCCGCGACGAAGCCCCAGGTCCTGGGGTCGTTGCTGCTCCTGACGGCCCTCGGGCTCGCGCTGCACTCCTGGGCGCTTGTGCCGCTGCTCGTGGTGGCCTGGATCTTCCAGCTCCTGACCGTGCCGGTCTCGGCCCACATGGTCGGCCGCGCCGGCTACCGGACCAAGCACGTCGACAAGGGTCGGCTCACCGTCGACGAGCTCGAGGACGTCGTGGCACGCGTGGAGCGGGCCGAGGACGTCGAGGACTGAGCGCCCCGTTGCCGGGTTCCCCAAGTTCACTTCCGCCTTCCCCAGCTTTGCAGCCAATTTCCCCAGCCTTTGAGGGTACGACGGCGTCACTCGCCTGAGTTTCCGCGCTTCTGCGGTCCTGGGACCGTCGAGAGCTGGGGAGATCGGCGGAGAAACTGGGGAACCCGGCGAACTTCAGGCCGGTGCCGCGAGTCCGAGGCTGCGCCGTCGCGCCACCGCCCTCTTGACCTCAGCGACCATGGCCTCGGGGCGATCCACCACGTCGCTGTACGTGTAGCGGAGCACCTCGTAGCCGCGGAGTTGGGCGGAACGGTCGCGACGATAGTCCTTTGCCCGCTGCACCGGCTCGTTGTGGGTGCGGCCATCGGTCTCCAGATCGAGGAAGTCCTCGATCAAGAGGTCCATCCACCCGACGCCCTCCACCTCAACCTGTGTCCGTACCTGCAGGCCCGCGCGCCGCAGGTGCTCTCGGGCGAGCACTTCGATGAGGGAATCGGCGCCGGCCCCGACGGCATCGATGACTCGGCGCGCCGTCGCGTTGCGGTGACCGGGGAGGCGCTCGAGCAGAAACTCCCGGGAGAAGCCCTGCTGAATGGCTGATTCAACCATCACCAGTGCCTCGAGTTCCGGGAGGCACCGGAGCGCGTGCAGCAGGACGTCCGCCTGAGAGGCGACATGGCTCCTTGGAGAGGGCGGCACCCATGACTGGCGGTGAACAACAGCGCGGCCGGAACTGAAGCGTCCGTCGGATCGCTGGATATGGATCTCTTGGGGTTCGCGGACCACCCACAGTCCATGGGCTTTGGCCGCGGAGACGCATGTCAGGAGTGAGTCGGTCGAGGCGCAGCGGACAAGGACAGGATCAGCGTCCGCAAGGGCGTAGATCCCGCGACTCGGGCGAATCACCGCCCCAGACTCGAGCGCGTACTCGAGATCGCTCCTCGAAACCCCGTCTCGCAGGAGGTTGCCTCGCCGCGACACCCCTCCCCACCGGGCGAGCACTTCCAGAACGTTGGTCACGCCACCATGGTGCCGGCCAGCCGCGTGGTGGGCGACGGAGTAGGGGGTCTATGTGGATAACCCTCCCGTGGGTCTTTCCGGATTCCCCAGCTTCTGCGCCGAATTCCCCAACTCTCGGCTGCCCCAGCGATGCGGAACCGCGGAAACTCAGGCGAGTGCCGCCGTGGGGCCTCTCATAGCTGGGGAAGCCGGCACTATAGCTGGGGAAGCCGGCGCAGAGTGCCTAGACCTTCTCGGGCGTGCTGTTGAAGTGCGCCACGGCCTTCTGGGTGTACCGCTGGGTGAAGACCTGAACGATCGCGCCGACAGCAGAGGCCACGAGGGCGAAGACCAGCGTGTCCCGCAGGCTGGCCTCAAGGTTCGTGGGGTCCTTCGGCGGCTTGTGGCCGGTGCCCTTCTCCCAGACCTTGTCGAGGACTTTGGTCGCTACGAAGCCGGATCCGATGCCGATGACCGTTCCGAGCATTTTGATGAGGACCGTCACGTCCGTCTCCTTCGCGTTCGGCGTCAGTTGGCCAGACTCTTTCGGCCCAGCCTAGCGGTAGACTGGCTGCGTTTCATACGACAGGGGAGCGCCGTGGCGCGGGAGTCCGAATCGGGAGCCCATGGCACAGGGGCGCTGAGAGTGCGGATCACCGCAGACCCTCGAACCTGCTCCGGCTAATACCGGCGAAGGGAGTCGAGTTCTCAGGCAGTATGCGCTGCCGCCCCTCCTGATCCCAGGGGGAGAAAACCCATGAGCACTACCATCAAGAAGCCCACGTATACGTGGCGCGTTGTCGACATTGTGGTTGCCGCCGTCGTCGCGGTCGCCTGCGGCGTCATCTTCTGGCTGTGGGACCAGGCCTATGTGGGCGTCACCGCCGCCACAGCCGCCTTCGCCCCGCTCAGCGGCCTGTACTCCGGCGGGTGGCTCCTCGCAGGCGTCCTCGGCGGGCTGATCGTGCGCAAGCCGGGCGCGGCGCTCTTCTGCGAGATCCTGGCCGCCGTCGTGGAGGCGCTGCTGGGGTCCCAGTTCGGCGTCACCGTGCTGCTCTCCGGTCTCGTGCAGGGCGCGGGCGCGGAGCTCGTCTTCGCCGCCTTCCGCTACCGCCGCTGGAACCTCGGCGTGGCGCTCCTCGCGGGCGCGCTGTCCGGCCTCGCGCTCGGCGTGAGCGAGTGCCTGCAGTTCTTCGTGGAGTGGGAGTTCGGCTGGCAGGTGGCCTACACCGTCTTCGCCGTCATCTCGGGCGTCGTGATTGCGGGCCTTCTGAGCTGGCTCGCGGTGAGGGCGCTCGCCAAGACGGGCGCACTGTCCGCGTTCGCCGCAGGACGCGCCGCGGACGTCTGAGCATGCCCGTTTCAGCGCCAGCAGCGGTGAGGGCGCGCGGGTGGGGGTGGCGGCACGCGGGGCGCAAGGCCTTCGCGGTGACCGACCTCGACCTCGACATCGCCCCTGGCGAACGCGTCCTGCTGCTGGGCGCCTCTGGCGCCGGCAAGTCGACGCTCCTGCACGCCCTCGCGGGCGTCCTCGGGGCCGCGGAGGAGGGCGAGGAGCGCGGCGAGCTGACGGTCGACGGCGTTGCCGCCCCCAGCGCACGCGGCCGCGCCGGATTGGTCCTCCAAGACCCCGACAGCCAGATCGCGATGGCCCGAGTGGGCGACGAGGTGGCCTTCGGCTGCGAGAACCTCGCCGTCCCCCGGAGCGAGATCTGGCCGCGCGTCCACCGCGCGCTTGACGACGTGGGCCTCGACGTCCCGCTCGACCGCTCCACCGCCGCGCTCTCGGGCGGCCAGAAGCAGCGACTCGCCCTTGCTGGGGTCCTCGCGATGGAGCCCGGCCTCGTGCTGCTCGACGAGCCGACAGCGAACCTCGACCCCGAGGGCGTCCAGGAGGTGCGCGAGGCGGTGCGGCGCAGCGTGGACAGGACCGGGGCGACGCTCGTCGTCGTCGAGCACCGGGTCTCTGTGTGGGCGGAGCTCGTGAACCGCGTGGTCGTCCTCGACGCGGGTGGCGGCCTCCTCGCAGACGGGCCGCCTGAGCAGGTGCTCGGCGACGGCGGCGTACGACGACGGCTGGCCACCGCCGGCGTCTGGGTTCCGGGCTGGCACCCGCTCACCGGCGAGGCTCCTTCTCAGCCACTCCGAGCCGGCCGACCACAGCGGGAGGGGGAGCTGCTTGCTGCGGAGGGGCTCGCCGTCGGCCGCTCTCCCAAGGCCGGGCCCGTGGTGGGCGGGATCGATCTGGTGCTCCGCGAGGGCCACGCCGCGAGTGTGACCGGACCCAACGGCGCCGGGAAGTCGACGCTCGCCCTCACCCTCGCGGGGCTGCTGCCCGCGGTCGGGGGCCGGCTCGAGGCGCTGCCCCCGCTCGCGCGCGGGGCGGGAACGAATCCCGCGCGGTGGCGATCGAGCGAGCTCGTCAGCCGGATCGGGACGGTGTTCCAGGAGCCAGAGCACCAGTTCCTCACCCCGCGCGTCCTCGACGAGCTCGAGTTCGGCCCGCGGCGGGTGGCGCGCCGACCCGAGAAAGAGGTCCGCCCCCTCGTGGACGGGCTCCTGCAGCGCCTGCGACTCGACAGGCTCGCGGAGGCGAATCCGTTCACGCTGTCCGGCGGCGAGAAGCGGCGGCTCTCCGTCGCGACGATGCTCGCCACCAGCCCGCGGCTCCTTGTGCTCGACGAGCCGACGTTCGGCCAGGACGCGCTGACGTGGGCCGAGCTCGTGCGGCTCCTCGCGGAGCTGCTCGCGCAGGGCACCTCGCTCCTCTCAGTGACGCATGATGAGGACTTCACGGCCGCTCTGTCCGACACGATCTATCGGGTCGAGGGCGGGCGTGCCGCGCGAGTGGGTGCTGCCGCGTGAGTGTGGACGTCCTGACGCCTGAGCTCGCGAACTCCACCCTCGCGCGGGCCAACCCGGTCGCGAAGCTCGCGGCGGCGCTGTGCATCACGCTCACGCTGCTCCTGAGCGTCGACTGGGTCTCGGCGTCCGTGGCCCTCGTGTGCGAGCTGTGCCTCGTCCCGCTCCTCGGAGTCCGCCCGGTGACGCTCCTGCGGCGGACCTGGCCGCTCGCCGCGGCGGCGCTGGTGGCCGCCTACTCGACCGCGCTGCTCGGGGCCAAGACTGGACCGGTCTGGCTGCAGCTCGGGCCTGCCGTGTTCACGCAGGGGTCCGTGCTGACCGGGATCGCCATCGGGCTCCGCGGGCTCGCGATCGCGCTCCCTGGCGTCTTCCTCCTCTTCTCCACCGATCCCACCGATCTTGCCGACGGGCTGGCCCAGAAGCTCCACCTCCCGGCGCGGTTCGTGCTCGGGGCACTTGCCGGCATGCGGCTCGTCGGGCTGCTCGTTGATGAGTGGCGCACCCTCGGGCTCGCGCGGCGCGCCAGAGGCGTCGGTACGGGGCACAATCCGGTCGCACGCTTCACGGCGTTCCTGGGCCAGTCGTTCGCGCTCCTCGTTCAGGCCATCCGCCGTGCCACGCGACTGGCCGTGGCGATGGAGGCCCGCGGGTTCGGAGTCATGGTCGATGGTCGGCCTGTGCCTCGGACCTGGGCGCGCGAATCCAGTTTCTCTCGCTTGGATGTCTGGGTGGCCGCAGGCGGAGTGGCCATTGCGGCGCTCTCGGTGGGGGCCGCCGTCGTCCTTCGGACCTGGAACGTGGTCTGGGGCTAAACCTTGCGCCGGGGGCTTACGCGGGGGTGGGAGCACGGGGGAGGGGGGCGCCTCGGGGAGCCCGGCCCCGCCGGGCGCGGATGAGGGAGGGGGGGGGGGGGGGGGGGGGGGGGGGTGGGCGGGCCCGAG
>NZ_JBQCGQ010000222.1:0-11416 GCF_051955515.1 Sinomonas sp. | reverse complement strand
TCTCGCCAATCCGTTCAATTCGTCGAAGCCCTTAAGTTTGGGGTTGAACCAGTGACAACTCAACTGTAGGCCACGCCACCGACCGCGCACCGAAGCAAAACGCCGGTGCCGCCGAAGATTTCTCGGCGGCACCGGCGCGCTGGGGCCGTGCCCTTCAATGGTCAAGCGGTCAGCGGGCGATCGCGCTCTGCCGAATTTTACGAGACTCGAGAACCTCGTCCACGAGTCCATAGACCTGGGCTTCCGGAGCCGTGAGGAAGAGGTCGCGCTCGATGTCGCGGCTGATCTCCTCCGGCGTCTTGTTCGTGTGCTTGGCCCACGTCTGCTCGAGCCACTCGCGCATGCGCAGCACCTCGCGTGCCTGGATCTCGAGGTCGGTCGCCTGCCCACCCGAACCGCCGGACAGGGAGGGCTGATGGATCATGACCGTCGAGTTCGGCAGCGCAAGGCGCTTGCCCGGGGTACCGGCCGCAAGGATGACTGCCGCTGCGGACGCCGCCATACCGAGGCACACCGTCTGGATTTCCGGACGGATGAACTGCATCGTGTCGTAGATGGCGGTCATCGCGGTGAAGGAGCCGCCCGGCGAGTTGATGTACATCGTGATGTCGCGGTCCGGATCGTTCGCCTCGAGCACGAGCAGCTGGGCCATGATGTCATCTGCCGAGGCGTCGTCGACCTGGACGCCCATGAAGATGATGCGGTCTTCGAAGAGCTTGGTGTACGGGTCCTGGCGCTTGAAGCCGTAGGGCGTGCGCTCCTCGAACTGGGGAAGGATGTAGCGGTTGGTCGGCAGGCCCGCCGGGTTGACGCCCATGTTGTAGTTCATCTGTTGCTCCTTCTTGCCGTGCGTTGCCGCGGGCGTCTCTTACTTGTCCGTCCCGCCGCCGCCGGTGACGTGACCGGCGCGCGCGGCGATCTTGTCGAAGAACCCGTACTCGAGCCCCTCCTGGGCTGTGAACCACTTGTCGCGGTCGTTGTCCTTGAGGATCTGCTCGACCGTCTGACCGGTCTGCTCGGCCGTCAGTTCTGCCATGACCTGCTTCATGTGGAGGATCAGCTCGGCCTGGATCTTGATGTCCGAGGCCGTGCCCCCAATCCCGCCCGAGGGCTGGTGCATGAGGATCCGGGCGTGCGGCGTGGCGTACCGCTTGCCCTTGGCGCCAGACGAAAGGAGGAACTGGCCCATGGACGCCGCAAGGCCCGTTGCGACGGTCACGACGTCGTTCGGCACGTACTGCATCGTGTCGTAGATCGCCATGCCCGCCGTGACCGATCCGCCGGGCGAGTTGATGTAGAGGTAGATGTCCTTCTCGGGATCCTCGGCGGAGAGCACGAGGAGCTGCGAGCAGATGGTGTTCGCGTTGTCGTCCCTGACCTCAGAACCGAGCCAGATGATGCGCTCCTTGAGGAGTCGCTGGTAGATGAAGTCCTGGCCGTTGCCCTCGGGCTGGCCGGCCAGGCGCGGCGTGGTCTCCGGCTGCTGCATGGTGGCGATACCTCTCGATCTCCTGCACAAGCTGATTGCTGCTACAGGGACAGTAGCCCGTTTCGAGGTGTCTTTGTTCCGCGCGGCGCGGCTGTTCGCTTTGGGCGCATGAGGCCCCGCGTCCTTCCTTTTTCGCCGGCCTTCCACCGTTCGCAGCCCTGCCAACGACGGAGGCCGCCGCCCCTCGCACTCAGGCGCGGGTCGGCGGCCTCCGTCGAAGCGAAGCGCTCAGAACTTGGCGGCAGCGGGGTCGTCGCTCGGGACGACGTTCGCAGCGTTCTCGTCGGTGGACTCCTCTGGAGCCTCGAGGACGTCCTCCTCGTCGCCCGGCCGGACGAACTCCGAGAGATCCACGGGGTTGCCTTCCGAGTCAGTCACCTCGGCCTGCCCGAGGACGTGGGCAAGGGCCTTGCGGCGGCGCACTTCGCCGACCATCATCGGGACCTGGCCCGACTGGTCCATGATCTGGGCGAACTGGTTCGGGTCCATGCCGTACTGCGAGGCGGTCGAGATGAGGTACTCGATGAGCTCGTTCTGGGAGACGCCGATCTCTTCCTTGTCAGCGATCGCGTCGAGGATGACCTCGTTCTTGAAGGCACGCTCCGTGTTGGCCTTGACCTCGGCGCGGTGCTCCTCGTTGTCGTGGTCCTCGGCCGCGGCGTGGCCGCCCGCCTCGGGGTTGAAGTGGGCCTCGACCTGATCAGTGATGACGGTCTCGGGAACCGGAACCTCAACGAGCTCGACGAGCTTCTCGAGGACCTTGTCACGGGCCTCGATGCCCTGCTGGGCGACCTTTGCGTCCGCGGCCTGCTTCGCGAGGTCCTCGCGCAGTTCGGCGATGGTGTCGAACTCGGACGCGAGCTGTGCGAAGTCGTCGTCGGCCTCGGGAAGCTCGCGCTCCTTGACAGCGGTCACCTTCACGGTCACCTGAGCCTGCTCGCCGGCGTGCTCGCCGCCTGCGAGCTTCGTCTCGAAGATGGCTTCCTCGCCTGCGCTCAGACCGGTGACGGCCTCGTCGAGGCCCTCGAGCATGGTGCCCGAGCCGACCTGGTACGAGAGACCGGAGGCGGAGTCGACCTCTTCCTCGCCCACCTTGGCGGTGAGGTCGATCGTCAGGAAGTCATCTGCCTGCGCGGGACGCTCAACGGGCTTGAGGGTGCCGAAGCGGGAGCGGAGATCGTCGAGAGCCTTCTCCACGTCGTCGTCGGAGGCCTTCACCGCCTCAACGTCGACCTTCAGACCCGCGTACTCGGGGAGCTCGATCTCCGGGCGGACGTCGACCTCGACGCTGAACGTGAGCTGGCCGTCGGTGGCGCTCGGGTCGGGAACCTCGGTGATCTCGACCTCGGGGCGCGAGAGCGGACGGATGCCGGTCTCCGCCACGGCCTGCTGATACCAGTCGTTCAGGCCGTCGTTGATGGCCGTCTCGAGGACGTAGCCGCGGCCCACGCGCTGGTCGATGATGCGGGACGGAACCTTGCCCTTGCGGAAGCCGGGGACCTGGATCTGGTCCGCGACCTGCTGGTACGCCGCGTCGATGTTCGGCTTGAGCTCGTCGAGAGGGACCTCGACGTTGAGCTTGACGCGGGTGGGCGTGAGATTCTCGGCGGCGCTCTTCACAGCGTGGCACTCCTGAATGTTCTGGTTGGAGGTTGCCGCCCTGGCTGGCTTGCCGACGGCGGAACTGTCGGGATGACAGGATTTGAACCTGCGACTTCCTGCTCCCAAAGCAGGCGCTCTAGCCAAGCTGAGCTACACCCCGTCTCTGGTGCACAGACCACAATACAGGCGTCGCTGCAGGGGCGCACATTCGTACTTTCACCAGGCGCGAGAGAGGGGGCGACGGGAATCGAACCCGCGTATCCAGTTTGGAAGACTGGCGCTCTACCATTGAGCTACGCCCCCGTAGGCGCACTCAACTAAAGCGAATGCGCCGACTCCGTGTCAAATCCTACGGGTCGGATCAGATGGACTGGCACCCCGGGCACCAGTACAGTTTCCGTCCGGCCTCGTCAGCGAGGAGCACGGTGGTGGCGCACACTCGGCACGCCTGGCCGTGGCGCTTGTAGACGTAGTGGGCGTCGCGGGGCTCTGGGAGCTCCCCTTCCGGAAGTGGCCAGAAGCTGGGGTCCGTCGTCACAATCCGGCCGTCGCGCATCCCCTGCCCCAGGGCCGCGACGGCGTCGGCCCACAGCGCGAGCGCCCTTTCCCGCCCGAGAGACGAACCCGGAGTGGCCGGATCCAACCGCGCCCGGAACAGCAGCTCGGCTCGGTACACATTCCCGATCCCTGCGATGACGGACTGGTCCATGAGCAGGCGGCCGATGGGCGTACGACGGCGCGCCAGCCTCCGCGCGAATTCCTCCCCTGGCCGCTGGCGCGGCTGGGCTGTGGCCAGCGGGTCCGGCCCGAGACGGGCGAGCACGGCGTCCACTTCGGGGGCGGTGACGACGGCGCACACGGTCGCCCCTCGCAGATCGGCCCAGCCGTGCTCTGAAGCAAGCCTTACCCTGACGGCCCCGACCGGAGGGGGCGGACCTGCATAGGCCGCTTCGCCGCCGTCGCCCGCTCCGCCGTCGGCTATCTCTCGCTCGCCAACCCGCCGCGGCGCGCCGATGCTGGAGGCCCCGCGGAAGGTCGAATCCCCGCCGAAGTCCCACGCGCCGTACAGGCCGAGGTGGACGTGGAGTGAGAGGCCGCCCTCGAAGCCGAGGAACAGCTGCTTGCCGTGCGCGCGCGCCGACTCCAGCACGCGGCCGTCCAGCAACGCAGCCCCATCCGCAAACCTCCCCTGGGGGCTGCTCACGGCGAGGCGCTCGCCCACGAACACGTCTGAGAACTGCCTCGCCAAGCGGTGGATCGAATGGCCCTCCGGCATGTGAGGCCCCTAGTCGAGGATCTCGCCGGTCGTCTCGTAGGCGGCGATCTTGCCGATCCGGCGCACATGCCGCTCGTCGTGGCTGAACGGCTCCGTCAGGAAGGCCTCGATGAGCGAGGTGGCCTCCTCGACGGTGTGCTGACGACCGCCGACGGCGATCACGTTGGCGTCGTTGTGCTCGCGCGCAAGTCGCGCGGTGTCCAGGTTCCACGCGAGCGCGGCGCGGACGCCCTTGACCTTGTTCGCCGCAATCTGCTCTCCGTTGCCAGAACCGCCGAGCACGATTCCGAGGGCGTCAACTCCGGCCTCCTGGTCGGCGACCACCGCGAGGGCAGCCCGAATGCAGAACGAGGGGTAGTCATCAAGCGGGTCGTAGACCTTCGGACCGTGGTCGAGAACCTCGTAGCCCTGCGCCCCGAGGTGGCTCACGAGGTGAGCGCTGAGCTCCATCCCTGCGTGGTCGGTGGCGATGTGGACGCGGGGCTTGGACACGGGTGATCCTCTCGGAAGTGGGATGGGCCGCATCCAAGACTAATGTGCGGATGTGCCGCCTAGCACGTCCGAGACGCGCTCCGCCATGGCCGGATCCTTCGCCGAGAACACATACCGTGTGCCGTCCCTGCAGAGCACGTCCACCGCCTCGCCGCTCGCAACGAGCGCTGAGACTAGCTTCCCCCGGCGGCGGTACCCCCAACCGCCGAAGGCGCGGGCGGAGACGGCGCCGTGCCCGGCCCGGAGGACGCGCGCCACCGGAATCCGCGCCGCGCGCACGACTCCCGCGAAGGCAATCCGCACCTCCTCGGGATCGACACTCACCCGGACCATCAGCATCGACGCGATGCCCATGCTCAGAATCAGGATGACCAGCGAGATCCAGGGCGAGACGAGCAGCGCGAGGAGCGAGAGGTTGATCCCGAGGATTGCGAGCATGACGAAGACGGATGACCGGGCGTGCGCCCAGAACACGAACGTGTTCCTTGCCCGCTCTGGCTCGAGCACGTCGAGGAGGGCGTCTTCGTCGCGCGGGCTCCACTGCTCGTCGGGCTTGAAGATCATGAACATGACGACGGCGAGCGCCACGGTCGCACCGCTGCCCGAGGCGAGCACGATGGGGTCGGGATGGGTCTCGCGGGCGTCCCGGGCGTCGACTTGGCCTATGAGCCCGGCTCCGAGCACCGTCACGAGGAACATGGACATGCCCACGCCCCCGGCCATGAAGATCTTGCGCGAGATCGGAGGGCGCGCCTCAAGGCCGGCTTGGAGGCACAGGAGGATCCCGATGACGGCCACGAGGACCGCGCCGCCGGCGAGGTAGACGGGGAACGGCACGAATGCACGCCCGCCGTCGGCATCCCACAGCCACGCGACCGGCTCGGGGACGTGGGTGCGGAAGGTGAATGCGGCCAGGGCGAAGCCGGCCGCGAGGAGAATCGGGTAGCCGATGGCGAAGCGGACGGCCTTCCGGTCCCACCGCGCCTCCACCTCAGCCATGCCTCCACGCTAACGCAGCCCGCGGGTCGGGCGTCATAGAAGCTGCAGGCACTTGCACAGGCGGACGAACTGAAAGAATAATTTCAAAATATGTTGCGCCGCGGGGCGCCGGGAAAAGCGAATGCGAGGAGGCGCGCATGCCGGGGACGAATCTGACGCGGTCTGAAGCCGTCGAGCGGGCGAAGGCCGTACGGCGGGTCGAGAGCTACCACGTCGAGCTCGATCTCACGGGGAGCGAGCGTGTCTTCGGGTCCAAGACCACGGTCGAGTTCGACGCCGTGGCCGGTTCCCACACCTTCATCGATGCGATCACCGACTCTGTCCGGTCGGTCACCCTCAACGGGACTGAACTAGATCCCGCCGAGGTCTCGGACGGCGTCCGCATCCAGCTTCCCGGACTCCAGGCCCACAACGTGCTGGTGATCGACGCTGATGCCCGCTACATGAACACGGGCGAGGGGCTCCACCGCTTCGTCGACCCCGTGGATGGAGAAGTCTACCTCTACACCCAGTTCGAAGTACCCGACTCCCGGCGGATGTTCGCGGTCTTCGAGCAGCCGGACCTCAAGGCCTCCTTCCGGTTCACTGTCACGGCGCCCTCGCATTGGGCCGTCGTGTCCAACTCCCCCACGCCCGAACCGCAGATCGTCCCGTCCGGAGACGACGGCGGTGCTCGCTCGACGTGGGATTTCGCCCCCACGCCGCGGCTCTCCAGCTACGTCACCGCACTCGTCGCGGGCCCCTACCAGTCCGTGCACGATGAGCTGGTCAACACCGCGGGCCGCACCATCCCGCTGGGGATCTTCGCGCGCAAGTCGCTCATGCAATACCTCGATGCGGACAACATCTTCGAGACCACGAAGCAGGGCTTCGCCTTCTTCGAGGAGCAGTTCGGCTGCGAGTACCCGTTCGCGAAGTACGACCAGCTCTTCGTGCCCGAGTTCAACGCGGGCGCTATGGAGAATGCCGGCGCTGTCACGATCCTCGAAAGCTACGTCTTCCGGTCCAAGCCCACGCAGGCGACAGTGGAGCGGCGCGCGATCACCGTGCTACACGAACTCGCCCACATGTGGTTCGGCGACTACGTCACGATGCGCTGGTGGGACGACCTGTGGCTCAACGAGTCCTTCGCGGAGTTCATGTCCCACCTCGCCGCCGTCCATACGCCCGAGTTCGGCCATGCATGGACAACCTTCGCCTCGGTGGAGAAATCCTGGGCGTACCGGCAGGACCAGCTCCCCACCACGCACCCGATCTTCGCGGACATCAACGACCTTGCGGACGTCGAGGTCAACTTCGACGGCATCACGTACGCGAAGGGCGCCTCCGTTCTCAAACAGCTCGTCGCCTGGGTGGGCCAGGAGCAGTTCATGGCGGCGGTCCGCGCCTATTTCGCCAAGCACGGGTGGGGCAACACTGTCCTTGCCGACCTCATCGCCGAACTCGAGGCCGCAAGCGGGCGAGACCTGTCGGCATGGGGCGGTCTCTGGCTCGAGACGGCGGGCGTGAACACGCTTGCTCCCGAGATCGAGACGGACGAGGACGGAACGATCACGTCCTTCTCGATTCGCCAGACCGCAACCGAAGCCCAGCCGACGCTGCGCCCTCATCGTCTCGCGATCGGCTTCTACGACATGGCTGAGGGCGGACGCCTTGTCCGGGTTCGGCGGGAGGAACTCGACGTCGAGGGCGAGCTGACCGAGGTTCGCGCGCTCGTCGGCGCAGCCCGGCCGGCCCTCATCCTGCTCAACGACGACGACCTCGCGTACGCCAAGGTCCGCCTCGACCCCACTTCCCTTGCCACCGCCACTGAGCACCTGCGCGACATCGCCGACAGCCTGCCGCGCGCCCTGGTTCTGGGCTCCGCCTGGGACGGCGCGCGCGACGGCGAGACGCCCGCCCGCGCCTACGTGGAACTCGTGCTGGCAAACATCGGCGCCGAGACGGACTCGTCGGTGGTGCAGACCCTGCTGCGCCAGCTCGCGACGACGCTCGACTTCTACGTCAGCCCCGAGGCGCGAGCGTCCGTCAAGCTGTCCACGGCGGACCGCCTCTGGAAGCTCGCAGTCGACGCCCGGCCGGGCTCTGATTCCCAGCTCCAATTCGTCAAGGCCTTCTCCGCCCTGACCTCGTCTGCCGAGCACCTCGACATTGTGGCCGGCCTGATCGACGGATCGGTCACGGCCGCCGGACTCGAGGTCGACCAGGACCTTCGCTGGGAGCTGGTCGCCTCGCTCGCCGCGGGAGGCCGGATCGGCAAGGACCGCATCGACGACGAGCTCTCCCACGACAACACGTCCACCGGCCAGTGCGCCGCAGCCCTCGCAGCGGCAGCCTTGCCCACCGCCGAGGCCAAGGCCGAAGCGTGGCGCGCAATCGTCGAAACCGGCGAGCTCTCGAACGCCGTCCAGCAAGCAGCGGTAACGGGCTTCGGCCGCGTGCACGACGCCCAGCTGATCGAGCCCTACGCCGAGAAGTACTTCGAGGCGGTTCCCCGCATCGTCGCCGAGCGCACCCACGCGCTCGCCCAACAGATCGTCGTCGGGCTCTACCCCGCACGGCAGACCACCGAGGCGACGCTCGAGCGCACCGACGCCTTCATCGCCTCTCTCGACGACGAGCAGGGAGCCCTCCGGCGCACCATGCTCGAGAACCGCGACGGAGTAGCGCGTGCGCTCCGCGCCCAGGCCGCGGACCGGTAGACGCCACCGGGATGGGCGAGCATCACTACACCGTGACGGTCACCTGGACGGGAAACCGGGGTACGGGGACCTCTGGCTACCGCGACTACGGGCGGCAGCACGACGTGGCCCTGCCGGGACTGCCCCTGCTGCCGGGTTCGGCCGATCCCACTTTCCGTGGTGATCGCGACCGCTACAATCCCGAGCAGCTCCTGCTCACGGCGCTCTCCCAGTGCCACATGCTGTCCTATCTCCACGTCGCGGTCCTGCACAACGTCGTCGTCACGGGGTACACGGATGAGGCAGAGGGGACCATGCGTCTCAATCGGGACGGGAGCGGCGAGTTCACAGAGGTGGTCCTGCATCCTCGGGTGCACCTGGCTGACGAGGCCCAGCGTGCGCTGGCCGATGGCCTCCACGACGAAGCGCACCATCTGTGCTTCATCGCACGCTCTGTGAATTTCCCGGTCCGCCCGGAGCCCTCGGCGCCGTAACGGTCAGGAATTCTCGCTAGGGTGGATGGGCACCATCCCCCAGCCGAGGAGGCCTCCGAGATTGCAGTCCGCTCTGCTGTCATTCGTCACTGCTGCCACCGCCGTATCCCCCACCCCTAGTCCCACGCCGTCAGCCGACGATTCGAATCTGTCGCACCTCTCGGCCGCGGAGCTCAACACGGCCGTCACAACGTTCAATTCGACGCTCCTCCAGGTGGCCATCGCGATCGGCGTCGGGCTGGTCGTCTGGCTTGTTGCCACGTTCCTCATCCGCCAGGTCGTCCGCCGGATCCTCGCGGGAACTCAGCTCACCAAACGGCGGCTCTTCCGGTGGGCCGCGCCCGCCCTGCGGGCGCTCGACTCGGAACGACGTGCCCAGCGAGCCAAGACGATCGGGTCCCTCCTGAACTCCATCGTCGCCGTCGTCATCACGACAATTGTGCTGATCTACGTGCTCAAGGCCTTCGGTGTCGACATCGCGCCGCTCCTGACCAGCGTCGGCATCCTCGGTGTCGCCGTCGCCTTCGGCGCCCAGCAGCTGATCCGCGACTTCCTCGCAGGGATCTTCCTCACACTCGAGGACCAGTTCGGCATCGGCGACGTCATCGAACTAGGCGCCGGGGAGGTCGTCGGCACGGTCGAGAGCGTCGGGCTGCGCATCACGCGCGTGCGAGCCGAGGACGGCGCCATCTGGTATCTGCGCAACGGCGAGATCCTGCGTGTCGGCAACCGGTCTCAGGGCTCGTACCTTCCGCCCGCGCCCGAGGCCGCTCCGACGATTGCGAGCCCGTCCCCCGCCAACGCAGCACAGAAGGCCGACGCGGCGCACAAGCCCGACGCTCAGGGCCAGCGGGCTGGCGAGTGAACCGGGCACCGGCGCGTTGCTCTACCGTGGAGTGAAGGACAGCACAAGGAAGGACGGCTCACGGACGTGACCGAGCATCAGGGCGAGAGTCTGGTTCGAAGGAACCTGCTCAAGGTGAAGGACCCCTTCGCGCAGAACGACTACGCGAACACGTTCTACGCGGAGATCGGGGGCCACGAGGCCTTCGTCAAGCTGGTGGACGTGTTCTACGACGGCGTTGCCGAGGACCCCCTGCTGCGGCCCATGTACCCAGAGGAGGACCTGGGGCCGGCGCGGCGACGGCTCACGATGTTCCTCGAGCAGTATTGGGGTGGGCCGGGGACGTACAGCCAGGAACGGGGCCACCCCAGACTCCGCATGCGCCATGTGCCGTTCAAAGTGAACCCGGAGGCCCGCGACCGGTGGCTGCACCACATGCGCGCCGGGGTCGACGCCCTGCACCTCTCACCCCTGCACGAGGCGACGCTCTGGGACTACCTCGAGCGCGCCGCTCACTCCCTCGTCAACACCTTCGACGACTGACTCAATCGGCCTCGGCTGTCAGCCGAGCAGCGAGGCGCGCGGGGTCCGGCACAGAACATGGCCCCGCGCTGAGCTCAGGCGCACCCAGGTCCCCGAGGCGAAAACAGAAACGGCTTCCCCGCCCCCAAGAAAGCCCAGCGCCTCGGCGGCGAAGGCGGCTCCCGCCGGCAGTCCGGCAACGCCTTCGACGTCGCGGCCCCACACCGCCGCCCGCGCCCCGCTGACCATCGCGGCGCCCGGCTGATCCGGAACGAGCGCGGCGACCTCGGCCATGCCGGCAGCGGCTGCGTTCCCGAGGACTGCCGCCGCGACCTCGCCGGTGGGAATCCATGGTCCGCGCGGCGGACTCACCGCGGCCCATGCCACATGAACGGACGACGGCGGAACATCCAGGAGCGTCCCACCGTCACCCATACGCGCCAACCGGTCCGCGACGGCAGACATGGGCACGGTCGCGTCCACCTCCGCAGGCTGTGCAAGCGCCACCGCCCGCATCCCCAGCACCGTCGGCGTGCCATCTCCGAGCGCCCTCGGCTGGAGGACGCACACGTACACCGCGAGGACGCTTCCGACCGCTTGGAGGCGTACGGCGCCCGCGGGCTCGATCGCGCGGGCTCTGGTCAGGAAGGTCCGCAGATCAGCTACAGCCTCAGGATCGCCGAGGTCGAGCACTGTCTGCACGTCCGAGGCGCTCATCCCTGGCCCCCCGCCGCGCCGGGACGGACGGTGTCCGCTGGTAGCGGCGGCCGCCGCCTGAACGGAACCTGGTCCCCCGAGTACTCAGAGAACGCCTCGCGCAGCTCCGCCGGCAACCGCACTGGTCGGCCCGTGGATCGGCTGACCAGCACCATGGAGGTTGCGGCGTACGCATACGTGCTGGAGCCGTCACGCTCGGTCACCGAGTACCCTAGGTCAAAGCTGGAGCCCCCGATGCGCGTGACCCAGAGGTTGACGCCGATCGGAGCCGGTCGGTAGAGGAGCGGCTGCAGGTATTCG
>NZ_JBQCGQ010000221.1:0-4410 GCF_051955515.1 Sinomonas sp. | reverse complement strand
CGACGGCGGGGCGGCCGGCAAGGCGCTTCGGGACGCCGGCGCGACCCTCGAGTCGCTCAAGGCCGCGCTTCCCGGGGTCCGCGGAGACCGCAGGGTGGACAGCCCCGACCCAGAGAACACATTCCAGGCGCTTGAGAAGTACGGCACGGACCTCACGGCCATCGCGCGGTCCGGCAAGCTCGATCCCGTGATCGGCCGGGACGCCGAGATCCGCCGGGTGGTCCAAGTCCTCTCCCGCCGCACGAAGAACAACCCCGTGCTCATCGGTGAGCCCGGCGTGGGCAAGACCGCCGTCGTCGAGGGCCTCGCCCAACGGATGGTGGCCGGGGACGTGCCTGAGAGTCTGCGCGGCAAGACCCTCGTGGCGCTCGACCTCGGCTCGATGGTCGCCGGCGCGAAGTACCGCGGCGAGTTCGAGGAGCGGCTCAAGGCTGTCCTCGAGGAGATCCGCAGCTCGGAGGGCCAGATCGTCACGTTCATCGACGAGATCCACACGGTCGTCGGTGCCGGGGCCACCGGGGATTCGTCCATGGATGCCGGCAACATGCTCAAGCCCATGCTCGCCCGCGGCGAGCTGCGCCTCATCGGCGCGACCACGCTCGACGAGTACCGCGAGAACATCGAGAAGGACGCCGCCCTCGAGCGGCGCTTCCAGCAGGTCTTCGTGGGCGAGCCGAGCGTCGAGGACACGATCGCCATTCTCCGCGGCCTCAAGGAGCGCTACGAGGCCCATCACAAGGTTGCCATCGCCGACTCCGCGCTTGTCGCAGCCGCCACCCTCTCCAACCGGTACATCAGCGGCCGCCAGCTGCCGGACAAGGCGATCGACCTCGTCGACGAGGCTGCCTCGCGGCTCCGCATGGAGATCGACTCGGCGCCTGAGGAGATCGACCAGCTGCGCCGCGCCGTCGACCGCCTCACCATGGAGGAGCTCGCCCTCGAAGGCGAGACCGACGAGGCCTCGATCGAGCGCCTCGCCGCGATCCGTGAGGACATGGCAGACAAGAAGGAGCAGCTCGCCGCGCTCAACGCCCGGTGGGAGGCGGAGAAGGCGGGGCTCAACCGCGTCGGCGACCTGAAGGCCAAGCTCGACGAGGCGCGCTCACTCGCGGACAAGGCCCAGCGCGAGGGCGACCTCGCCGAGGCCTCCCGCATCCTGTACGGCGAGATTCCGACCCTTGAGCGCGAGCTCAGGGAGGCCTCCGCCGCCGAGGAGCAGGCGAGCGGCAAGTCCAAGATGGTCGCGGAGGAGGTCACGGCGGACGACATCGCCGAGGTCATCTCCGCGTGGACCGGCATCCCCGCCGGGCGGATGCTGCAGGGCGAGAGCCAGAAGCTCCTCCACATGGAGGAGGATCTCGGCAAGCGGCTCATCGGCCAGACCAAGGCCGTCCAGGCTGTCTCGGACGCGGTTCGTCGTGCCCGTGCGGGCATCAGCGACCCGAATCGGCCCACGGGCTCGTTCCTGTTCCTTGGACCCACCGGCGTCGGGAAGACCGAGCTCGCCAAGGCTCTTGCGGACTTCCTGTTCGACGACGAGCGTGCCATGGTGCGGATCGACATGAGCGAATACTCCGAGAAGCACTCGGTCGCCCGGCTCGTCGGGGCGCCTCCCGGCTACGTCGGCTACGAGGAGGGCGGGCAGCTCACCGAGGCTGTGCGCCGGCGGCCGTACTCGGTGATCCTGCTCGACGAGGTGGAGAAGGCGCACCCGGAGGTCTTCGACATCCTTCTCCAGGTGCTCGACGACGGCCGCCTCACCGACGGGCAGGGCCGCACCGTGGACTTCCGCAACACGATCCTGGTGCTCACGTCGAATCTGGGAAGCCAGTTCCTCGTGGACCCGGACCTGAGCGAGGAGACGAAGCGCAACGCGGTGATGGGAGTGGTGAACTCCTCGTTCAAGCCCGAGTTCCTGAATCGGCTGGACGAGATCATCGTCTTCGATCCGCTGAGCGTGGACGACCTCTCCAGGATCGTCCAGCTTCAGGTCGACGCCCTGCAGCGCCGGCTGCACGAGCGGCGCCTCACGCTGGACGTCACAGATGGGGCCCGCGCCTGGCTCGCGATGTCCGGCTATGACCCCACTTACGGGGCCCGGCCGCTGCGCCGGCTCGTCCAGCGCGAGATCGGCGACCGGCTCGCGAAGGCGCTCCTCTCGGGCGAGATCACGGACGGGGACACGGTGCTCGTGGACGTCGCGGATGTCTCGGTCGATCTCGAGGCCCTCAGCGGGGCGTCGACGGGTGGCCTGAGCGTCACGCGCAAGGCGCCGGCGGCGCAGGAGGCCTGACCGTCAGGGCCTGACCGTCAGGGCAGTAGGGATGCCCTCAGGGAGTTCCCCGAGGTGCTCTCCACAAAGCAGTCCACGCGGCGGTCGCCGGTGGCCCAGCCGTCCTGAGTGGGAAACACGTTGCGCTGCTTCAAACTGCTGGTATCCGAGGGAAGGGCGAGCTTCGTCTGGCGGCAGAGATCAGCTGCCCGCTGTTCGAGCGCGTCCTTCCCCGGGTACGAGTCGCCCACGGCGTAGCTGGCGGTGGCCACGAGCTGTGCCGAGTGAGCTTCCGTGCAGGGGACCGTTCGGTTCGCTTCAGCGCTGGCATCGAAGTTCGAGAAGCAGTCGCCCGCCTTGTAGCTGTCGGCGGCCGTGAGGCTCGCGCCGGGTTTCGCCAGCAGCGAAGCAACGACGGCCCACACCACGAGGACGGCGACGGCGCAACCGCCGACCGCGAGGATACGACCCCAGGGGGTGGTGGGGAAGCGCCGACGACGCGGTTCCCGCCGAGGCCGCTCGGGAATCCGGGCCTGGCGGCGAGTCAGCGGTTTCGAGGCATCTTCGGCCGAGGCGCCGTGGGAACCCTGATCGGTCTCCATGCGGATTCGATGCCCTTCCGTAGTGCTCGTGGGAGGAGGGGTTCGCGGCCCCCTGATGCCAGCGCGGCACGTCCCGCGAATACGCAGGCCGCCGCAATTACATGTAGTCTAGACCTACGACAAATTGATCAATGACTCCGGGGCCTCGCGAGCCTGCCTTCGCGACTACCTCCGGGACGAGGCAAAAGAGGGGGTCACGCCATGGGGCGCGGCCGTCAAAAGGCTAAGGCAACCAAGCAGGCTCGGGACATCAAGTACTACAGCCCGAGTACCGACTACGCGGCGCTTGAGCGCGAGCTCGCATCGAACTCGCATCCTGCGCACCACGACGCCGACCTCGAGCCGGATTACTCCGACTACGAGGACAAGTACGCCGATCAGTTTGACGACGACGACGAGGATTCTCGCCGTATCGGCTGACCCGCCTTGATGAGCGAGTCGGCGAACCGAGAACACGATCCCGCAGTTGCGCGTGCCCATGCGGCCGCGCTCCGGTCGATCGCCCGTGAGGTCGTTGAAACCGTTGAGCCTCAGGACTCCTCAGTGGCTCGCGCCGGCCTGCTCGATCTGCTCCGCGAGGGCGGCGTCATGGCCCTCACTGGTGCAGGGGTTTCGACGGCGTCCGGCATTCCCGACTACCGGGGTCCTCATGGATCGTGGCGCAAGCATCGGCCCATGACATATCAGGAGTTCCGGCACGATCCCGCGGCGCGGCACCGGTATTGGGCCAGGAGCTTCGTCGGGTGGCGGCACATCGACAGAGCGCGCCCCAACGCCGCGCACCGAATCCTCGCCCAGCTTGAGGCGCGGGCCGTGCTGCTTGGGGTCGTCACACAGAACGTCGATGGGCTCCATGCGGCCGCGGGTTCCCGCAACCTCGTCACCCTGCACGGCGACCTCGACAAAGTGGTGTGCCTGAATTGCGGCAACGTCGAGGGGCGTTCCAATCTGGACGAGCGGCTGGCCCAGGCGAACCCCGGCTACGCCGAGGCTGTGCGCCTCGACCCGTCCACGGTCAACCCGGACGGCGACGTCGAGCTCCCGCAGGCCTGGGTGGACCGCTTCCGCATGGTGGGCTGCCTCGTGTGCGGCTCCGTCGAACTCAAGCCGGACGTCGTGTACTTCGGCGAGAGCGTTCCGCTGGAGCGGAAGGAGCGGGCGACGGCGATGCTCGCCTCCGCCCGGAGCCTCCTGGTGCTCGGGTCCTCGCTCGCGGTCATGAGCGGTTTCCGGTTCGTGCTCGACGCTGTCCGGGACGGAAAGCCCGTGGGGATCGTCAATGCGGGGCCGACCCGCGGGGACAGTCGGGCCCAGTGGCGGTGGCGTACCGACGTCGGTGCGGCCCTCGAGGAGCTCTCGGCGTCGCTCTAAACCCCCTCCTCCTCCCCCTTCCCGTTTCGGGTACAGCAGTGGGGCGGCCCGTTCCGGGGCGCACTGTGGTGCGCGAAGATTCGTGCTGGCACCGGTTGCCTCGGGCGGTATCCGGACTGATCCTGTAGGTGCCCGTCGTCGTGGACCCCGCTGTTTCTGTGGTGC
>NZ_JBQCGQ010000220.1:0-7804 GCF_051955515.1 Sinomonas sp. | reverse complement strand
CACGAATTCGGTGCCGGCCGCCGTCGCGCGCTCGAGGTAATCCTGGACGGTGCCGATCTGGTCACCCTCGAGGAGGCTCGAACCCACCTGGTGGCCTTGGGCCGCGAGGAAGGTGAACAGCATCCCGCCGCCCACGAGCAGGCGGTCGGCCTTGCCGATGAGGTTGTCGATCACCGCCAGTTTGTCAGAAACCTTCGATCCGCCGAGGACCACGACATAGGGCCGCTCAGCGCCCTCCGTGAGACGCCGAAGGACCTCGACCTCCGCCCGGACGAGTTCGCCGAGATAGGACGGCAGGAGCGAGGCGATGTCGTAGACGCTCGCGTGCTTGCGGTGCACCGCGCCGAACGCGTCATCGACGTAAGCCCCGTTCTGGCCGGTGAGGCCGGCGAGCTCGCGGGCGAACTCGTGGCGCTCGTCGTCCACCTTGCTCGTCTCGCGCGCGTCGAAACGCACGTTCTCGAGCACGAGGACCTCGCCGTCGCCGAGTGCGGCGGCCAGCTCCTGGGCGCTCGGACCGACCACGTCGTCCGCAAGCCGCACCGGGAAGCCGGCAAGCTCAGCGAGGCGGTCAACCGCAGGGCGCAGGGAGTACTTCTCGTCCGGGATCCCCTTGGGTCGGCCAAGGTGGGCCATCACGATGACGCGGGCGCCGGCCTCGGCCAGCTTCGCGATCACGGGCAGGGACGCGCGGACGCGGCCGTCGTCGGTCACGGTGGACCCGTCGAGCGGCACGTTGAGGTCCGAACGGACCAGAACGTGCCGCCCACGGACACCTTCGGCGAGCAGCTCGTCGAGAGTGTGTGCAGTCATGGACTCAGGCTATCCGAGTTCCCCGTTCGTTACGGCGGATCTCAGAGCTTGGACGCAACGAGCTCGGTGAGGTCCACGAGACGGTTGGAGTAGCCCCACTCGTTGTCGTACCAGGAGACGACCTTCACCTGATTGCCGATGACCTTGGTAAGGCCCGCGTCGAAGATCGACGACGCCGGGTCCGTCACGATGTCGGAGGAGACGATCGGGTCCTCGGTGTAGGAGAGGTAGCCCGCGAGCGGGCCGGACTCCGAGGCAGCCTTGACCGCCGCGTTGACCTCGTCCTTGGTGACCTCGCGGGAGACGGTCACCGTGAGGTCGGTGGCCGAGCCCGTGGGGACCGGGACGCGGATCGCGTAGCCGTCGAGCTTGCCCTTGAGCTCGGGAAGCACGAGGCCGATCGCCTTGGCGGCACCCGTCGACGTCGGCACCATGTTGATGGCGGCGGCGCGCGCACGGCGCAGGTCGCGGTGCGGGCCGTCCTGGAGGTTCTGGTCCGCCGTGTAGGCGTGGACCGTCGTCATGAGGCCGCGCTCGATGCCGAAGGCGTCGTTGATGGCCTTAGCGAGCGGGCCGAGGCAATTCGTGGTGCACGAGGCGTTGGAGATGATGCTGTGGTTCGCGGGGTCGTACGTCTCGTCGTTGACACCCATGACGATCGTGACATCCTCGTCCGTGGCCGGAGCGGAGATGATGACCTTCTTCGCACCCGCCGAAAGGTGCTTCTTGGCGTCCGCAGCCTTTGTGAAGAAGCCCGTGGACTCGATGACGATGTCGACTCCGAGCTCGCCCCAAGGGAGGTTCGCCGGGTCGCGCTCCGCAAGGACCTTGATCTCATTGCCGCCGACGACGATATTGCCGTCGCGCGCCTCGACCTTCTCCGTGAGTCGGCCGGTGATCGAGTCGTACTTGAGCAGGTGCGCCAGAGTCTCGGGGCTCGTGAGGTCATTGACGGCCACGATCTCGAGATCGGCTCCCTGGGCGAGCGCCGCGCGGAAGAAGTTACGGCCGATCCGGCCGAAGCCGTTGATGCCGATGCGGGTAGTCACTCTGGTTGCTCTCCTTGATGCTCAGCCGAGCACCCCACCTAGGTGACTGCTCGGACTGTCTGAACGGTCTCGCACATCATTGGGCAGAGATTTGCACAAGGAAAGGCCTGCAGCCCGAGTCTCCATTGTCATGGCTGAAAGGCTGGTGGCCTTTCCGCACCCCATCCTACGGAAAAAGGGCCCGTCCGTGAACAGACGGGCCCTTGACCAGTGAAATCCGCGCAATGTGACGGAAATCTCAGAATCTCACATGGGTCAGGCGGGGAGGACGAGCCCCTGAGCGCCGGAACGTGCGGCGGCGAAGCGCTTCGCGACGTCCTCCCAGTTGACGATGTTCCAGAACGCCTTGACGTAGTCAGCCTTGACGTTCACGTAGTCGAGGTAGAACGCGTGCTCCCACATGTCCAGCATGAGCAGCGGAACCGTCGCAACGGGGATGTTGCCCTGCTGGTCGTAGAGCTGCTCGATCACGACGTTGCCGCCGAGGGGCTCGTACGCGAGGATGGCCCAGCCGGAGCCCTGCAGGCTCGTCGCAGCTGCGCTGAAGTGGGCCACGAACTTGTCGAACGAGCCGAAGGCGTCGTCGATCGCCGAGGCAAGCTCGCCCTCGGGCTTGTCGCCCCCGTCCGGGGACAGGTTGTTCCAGAAGATCGAGTGGTTCGTGTGGCCGCCGAGGTGGAACGCCAGATCCTTGCTCAGGCGCGTGACGTCGGCGAAGCTGCCGGCCTCGCGGGCCTCGGCGAGCTTCTCGAGCGCCGTGTTAGCGCCAGCCACGTACGTCGCGTGGTGCTTGTCGTGGTGGAGTTCCATGATCCGTGCCGAGATGTGCGGTTCGAGGGCCGCGTAATCGTACGGGAGCTCAGGCAGTACGTAGGTCACAACTTCCTCCATCGGTCGGTTTCCCGCCGCACGGTACATCGCACGGCGAGCTGGTGACGGCTCCATCCTATGCAGATGGGCGAAGCTGCTCAGCCGTCGAGCATTTCGGGCGTAACGTTCGCCTCGGTGCCGGGAATCCCGGTCTCCGCTGCCTTCTTGTCCGCCATGGCGAGCAGCCGGCGGATGCGCCCGGCGATCGCATCCTTCGTCAGGGGCGGATCCGCGAGCCGGCCCAATTCGTCGAGGCTGGCCTGCTTGTGCGCCACGCGAAGTTCCCCGGCGTAGCGAAGGTGCTCCGGGACGTCGTCGCCCAGGATCTCCAGCGCCCGCTCAACCCTCGCTCCTGCCGCGACCGCGGCCTGCGCGGAGCGGCGCAGATTCGCGTCGTCGAAATTCGCGAGGCGGTTCGCGGTGGCGCGCACCTCTTTGCGCATGCGCCGCTCTTCCCAAGCCATGAGGGCATCGTGCGCGCCCATGCGGGTCAGGAGGGCCGCGATGGTATCGCCATCGCGGACGACGACGCGATCCACCCCGCGGACCTCCCGCGCCTTGGCCGCGATGCCGAGGCGGCGCGCGGCGCCCACGAGGGCGAGGGCGGCCTCGGGGCCGGGGCACGTGACCTCCAGCGAGGAGGAGCGGCCCGGCTCCGTGAGCGAGCCGTGGGCGAGGAAGGCACCCCTCCAGACAGCTTCGGCGTCCGCGGCGGAGCCATTGACGACGGCGGAGGGCAGTCCGCGGACAGGCCGCCCCCGGTTGTCGAGGAGGCCCGTCTGGCGAGCGAGGGCTTCGCCTTCCCGCACGACGCGCACCACATACCGGCTCCCCCGGCGCAGCCCGCCGCCGGAGACGACGATGATTTCCGCCGAGTGCCCGTATACCTCCGCAATCGCCGTCTTGAGTCGCCGAGCCGTCGACGCCAGGTCGACTTCAGCCTCGATCACAATCCGCCCGGAGATGATGTGAAGCCCGCCGGCGAAACGCAGCATGGCGGATACCTCGGCCTTGCGCTCGGACGACTTCTTGACCGCAAGATGCGAGAGCTCTTCCTTGACGCTCTGGGTCAGAGCCATCCTTCTGCCATCCCCTCCGGCCCCGACGCCTGCGCCGCCACTGACCACTGCTGCTTCTGTCTTCAACGCTGCCCGCGTCATTTCCTGTTGCCCGAGAACACCTCGTGGTAGGCCGCCGCGAGCCGGAGCGGATCGTGCACCGCGCGGTGGCCGGAAGCTCCCACTCTACCGAAGTGAACCTCGGCGCCGAGTTCGGCGGCCGCACGTTCGAATTCACCCGTGTTCCCCACCGTGCCGATCTCGGCGATGACGGCGTCGACAGTGAACTCGGGCGCAGCGCGCTGCAGGACCCGCAGATGATCCGCTGCGGACATTCCCGTGGTCTCCATCGTCTCCATCGTGAGGTTCATCGCGAGGCACCGGCGTGCCGGTGTGTCGGAGAGGGCCTGGCGCATCTCCGGAAGGAGCAGATGCGGGAGAACCGACGTGTACCACGACCCTGGGCCGAGGACGACCCAGTCCGCGAACTCGATGGCGCTCAGCGCTTCCGGGCAAGCGGGGGCGTCTTCGGGGAGGAGGCGGACGTCCTCGAGCCGCCCGGCAATGGCGCACGCGGCCTGGCCCCGGATGAGCTCACCCGGCCCGCCGTCCCTCGCCGCGGCGGTTCCCTCGATCATGAGCGGCACCTGCGACATGGGAAGGACCTGGCCGCGGGCACCCAGCAGGGCCCCGGCCCAGCGGAGGCCGTCCACGACATCGCCCAGCAGTTCGCACAGTGTCATGATGAGCAAGTTGCCCATCGCATGGTTCTCAAGACCGCTCGTCCCTGCTGGTGAGCGGAAACGGTGCTGCATGACGTCGCGCCAGGTCCGCCCCCAATCGGTGTCGTCGCAGAGCGCAGCAAGAGCCATCCGGAGATCGCCCGGGGGGATGACGCCGAAGTCGCGGCGAAGGCGCCCGGAGGAACCGCCGTCGTCCGCAACGGTCACGACGGCGGTGAGGTCCGCCGTCAGGAGGCGCAGCGCCGACAGCGAGGCGGAGAGCCCATGACCTCCTCCGAGCGCGACCACGGAGGGTCCCTTGGGGACACCGCCCGAGGTCCCCGCGCCGGGAGGGATGAGCGGCAGCTGACCGGTGAACATGGCCATCACTCCCGCCCGAGGTCACGGTGAGCTGTGGTCACCGTGACGCGCGGCTGCTGCGAGAGCCTTTTGGCGAGCTCCTCGACGATCGCCACCGACCGGTGCTTTCCGCCGGTGCAGCCGACGGCAATCGTCGCATAGTGCTTGTTCTCCTTGCGGTAGCCCGCGAGCACGGGCTCGAGCGCGTGGACGTAGCGGGTCACAAACTCCTCGGCGCCATTCGCCACAAGCACGTAATCGCGCACGTCGGGGTCCAGTCCCGTATGCGCGCGCAGCTGCGGGATCCAGTGGGGATTGGGGAGGAACCGAACGTCTGCCACGTAATTGGCGTCTGCGGGGAGACCGTATTTGAACCCGAAGCTCATGACGTTGATGCGCAGCGTCACCGGGCCCTTCTCGGAGAAGAGTTCGGTGATCGCCGTCGCGAGACCATGCACGTTGTAATCGGACGTGTCCAGCACGAGCGTCGACTGCTCCCGGAGCTCGGCGAGAATCTGGCGCTCGGCGGTGATGCCGTCCAGGATCCGTCCCCCGCCCTGAAGCGGGTGGGGACGCCTGCCTTGCTCGAAGCGCCGGATCAGCACGTCGTCTGTTGCGTCGAGGAACAGCACCCGGTATTCGACGCCCCTCGAGTCGAGCGCATGGAGGGCCTCGCGGATGTCGGCGAAGAGGGCCTTGCTCCGGACGTCCATGACGACGGCGAGCTTGGGGATGCGGTCCGACGCGTGCGAGACGAGCTCTGAGAGCGTTCCGAGGAGCTGCGGCGGCAGGTTCTCCACGACGTACCAGCCGTGATCCTCAAGGGCATTCGCCGCGGTGCTTCGCCCCGCACCGGACATCCCAGTGACGATGAGGAGTTCCGCGGCCTGCGGCTTGACGGGGGTCAGCTCAGTGGGCTCATGCGGGTCCGCCGCGCTGGTCTGGGTCATGGGGCCAGCCTAGCTAAGACTCCAGGATTTCGCCGGTTGCGTAGTTGACCGCCGGTGCCGTCTCTTCCAGCCCCGGGGCATGGAACTTGCCATAGACCGACGCGGCAAGTGTCGGCCCTACGCCAGCGACCTCTGCGATCTCCTCCGGGGTTGCTGCACGCAGCCGCTTGACCGAACCGAAGTGGGTCAGGATCGCCTTCTTGCGGGCGGGGCCGAGACCCGGAACGTCGTCGAGCACGGAAACAGTCATGGCCTTGCCTCGCCGCTGCCGATGGAACGTGATGGCGAACCGGTGGGCTTCATCGCGGATGCGCTGGAGCAGATAGAGGCCCTGGGAGGCACGCGGGAGCACCACCGGGAAGTCGCCTTCCGGCAGCCAGACCTCCTCGAGCCTCTTTGCGAGCCCCACCACCTGGACCTCGTCCGATGAGATGCCGATTTCGGCGAGTGCCTTCACCGCCGCCGTGACCTGGGGTTGGCCGCCGTCGACGACGACGAGGTTCGGCGGGTAGGCGAACTTGCTGTGCTGATCCCGCTCCGCGACCGGGAGCTCCTTCTCCGCGAGGTAGTTGCGGAACCGCCGGGTCAGGACGTCGTGCATGGCGGCCGTGTCGTCGCGCGCCGCCTCGCCCGTGACCGTGAATTTGCGGTATTCGGACTTCTTCGCGATCCCGTCCTCCACGACGACCATCGAGCCCACCACGTTGGTGCCCTGGACGTGGGAGATATCGAAGCTCTCGATGCGCAGCGGCGGCTCAGGCAGCTCGAGCGCCTCCTGAAGCTCTTGCAGGGCCAAGGATCGGGTCGTGATGTCGCCTGCCCTGCGCACCTTGTGGAGCTTGAGCGCCTGGACTGCGTTCTCATGCACGGTCTTTGCGAGGGCAGCCTTGTCGCCGCGCTGGGGGACACGAAGGCTCACCCTCGCGCCGCGCAGGTTCGAAAGCCATTCCGTGAGCTGCTCGGCGTCGTCCGGCATGACGGGGATGAGGACCTCGCGGGGGATCCGCGCATCCGTCTCCGCCTGCGCCCCATAGACCTGCTGCAGGAGATGCTCGATGAACGCCGGCCCGCTCGCCTCCTCGACCTTCTCGACGACCCAGCCGCGCTGGCCTCGGATCCTCCCGCCGCGGACGTGGAACACCTGCACCGCCGCCTCGAGTTCGTCCTCTTCGATGGCAAAGACATCCGCGTCGGTGTCCTCCGACAGGACAACGGCGTTGCGCTCGAAGACCTTCTTCATGGCGATGATGTCGTCCCGGAGTGACGCCGCGGCCTCGAAGTCGAGTTCCTCGACGGCCGCAGCCATGCGCTTCTCGAGCTGGGAGATGAAACGCTTGGCCTCGCCGCCCATGAAGGCGCAGAAGTCCTCGGCCAGCGCCCGGTGCTCCTCAGGAGTCACACGGCCAACGCACGGAGCGGAGCATTTGTCGATGTAGCCGAGCAGGCAGGGACGTCCGCTCTGCTCGGCCCGCTTGAAGACGCCCGCGCTGCAGCTGCGCACCGGGAACACCTTGAGGAGGGTGTCCATCGTCTCCCTGATGGCGCCTGCGGTATACGGTCCGAAGTACCGCGTCCCCTTGCGGCGGTCGCCCCGCATGACCTGGACCCGGGGGAACTTCTCCCCCATGGTCACCGCCAGATACGGGTACGTCTTGTCGTCGCGGAAAGCGAGGTTGTACCGCGGCGAGAACTCCTTGATCCATGTGTACTCAAGTTGGAGGGCTTCGAGTTCGCTGCCCACCACTGTCCATTCGACGCTCGCCGCCGCGTGGACCATCGCATACGTCTTGGGCAGCAGCGTGAGCGGGTTGGCGAAGTACGAGGTGAGCCGCTGGCGGAGGTTCTTCGCCTTGCCCACGTAGATGACTCGGCCATGGGGGTCCCGGAAGCGGTAGACGCCTGGGTCGTTCGGGATCTCGCCGGTTTTCGGCCGGTAGCTCGCTGGATCTGCCACTGCTCCAGTTTAGTTAAGGCTGTGCCGG
>NZ_JBQCGQ010000219.1:0-12299 GCF_051955515.1 Sinomonas sp. | reverse complement strand
CGACGGCGAATGACTACCTGTTCTGGGTCACGGTGAACCTGGACACGGGGGAGACGAAGTTCGCCAAGACCTACGCCGAGCACCAGACCTACGTGGCGCAGTACCAGCAGTGGTGCAACGCCAACGCCGGGAAGTGCCAGTGACCGCACCCAGGCGTCGGGCTGCCGTCCTCGGCCACCCGATCGGTCATTCACGCTCGCCCGCCCTGCACGCAGCTGCCTATGCGGCGCTGGGGGAGGACATCGAGTACGGTGCGTTCGATCTGGTGCCGGAGCAGTTGGGCGACTTCGTGGCTCGAGTCCGCTCGGAGTCGGGATGGTGCGGCCTCTCGGTAACGATGCCGCTCAAGTCCTCGCTTGTCCACTACGTCGACGCACTTTCTGGCCACGCGCTCACCCTCGGTGCGCTCAACACCGTAACCTTCGAGCACGCCGGACCGAGCCGTGAGCTGCGGCTCGTGGGGCACAACACGGATGTCGGGGGGATCGTCGAGGCGTTTCGCCACGCCGGGGTCGTCCGCGCGCACCGTCCCGTCGTCGTCGGCGGCGGGAACACGGCCCTGGCGGCGGTCGCCGCCATCGCCGATCTGGGCGCAGACTCCGTGCTCTTCCTCGTCCGCTCGCCCGAGCGCACTGGCGAGGCCGTGGACCTGGCGGCGCGGCTCGGGCTCGCCGTCCGCATCGAGGGTATCGACGGCGGCGTCGCAGCCCTGCGCGCGGCCGACGTCGTCGTGAGCACCCTTCCGCCCAGGGCGGCGGACACGCTCGCGGCGAGCCTCGCGGATGGCGATGAGCGGAGAGTCGACGGCCACGCCGATGGCGTCGACGGCGTTCTGCTGGACGTCGCCTACGACCCTTGGCCCACTCAGCTCGGACTCGCGTGGGAGGCGCGCGGCGGCAGAGTGCTTCACGGACTCGAGATGCTTGTCTATCAGGCTGTTGAGCAGATCGTGCTCTTCACAGGACGCGAGGACGCCCGGCAACTCGATGTCATAGATGTGATGTGTAACTCAGTGGGCCTCCCGCAGCGCACGCGCTAGTGGGGCCCCGTGGCAGGATGGATGGCATGTTGCGTTGGTTGACCGCCGGGGAGTCGCATGGTCCGGCACTCGTGGGAATCGTCGAGGGGCTTCCGGCTGGCGTCGAGCTGACCAGTGAGGATATTCGGCGTGCCCTCGCCCGGCGGCGGCTCGGCTACGGCCGTGGCGCGCGCATGAAGTTCGAGCAGGATCAGGTCACGATCCTCGGCGGTGTCCGCCACGGCCTCACCCAGGGCGGGCCCGTTGCCATTCAGGTTGGCAACACGGAGTGGCCCAAGTGGGAGCAGGTCATGGCCGCGGATCCCGTGCCTGCCGACGAGCTGGAGGGCCTGGCACGGAACGCTCCGCTCACTCGGCCCCGGCCCGGGCACGCAGATTTCACGGGCATGCAGAAGTATGGCTTCGACGAAGCGCGTCCGGTCCTCGAACGGGCCTCCGCGCGAGAGACGGCCGCCCGCGTGGCGCTCGGAACCGTTGCCGCGAACTTTCTCCGCCAGCTCGGGATTGAACTGGTGAGCCACACGACCCAGATCGCGGGGGTTGCGGCCCCTGAGGACGCGCCGCTCCCTCTCCCGTCCGACGTGGATCTCCTGGACGCCGACCCGCTGCGCTGCTTCCACCCTGAAACGTCCGCGACGATGGTCGACGAAGTCGACGCGGCGCACAAGGAGGGGGAGACCCTCGGAGGTGTCGTGGAGGTGCTGGCCTACGGGCTGCCGCCTGGCCTCGGAAGCTACGTTCACTGGGATCGCAGGCTGGATGCGCGCTTGGCCGGTGCCCTTATGGGCATCCAGGCGATCAAGGGCGTCGAGGTGGGCGACGGTTTCCGGACGGCAGCCCGGCGCGGCTCGCAGGCCCATGACGAGATCGTCCGCGACGACTCGGGCAAGATCGTCCGCTCGACGAACCGCGCCGGCGGAATCGAGGGCGGGATGAGCATTGGCGACGTCCTCCGGGTGCGCGCTGCCATGAAGCCCATTGCCACCGTTCCCCGTGCCCTGGGCACGATCGACATCACCACGGGCGAGGCGGCCAAGGCCCACCACCAGCGCTCGGACGTCTGCGCGGTCCCGGCCGCCGGGGTCGTCGCGGAGGCGATGGTGGCCCTCGTCCTCGCGCAGGCCGTGCTCGAGAAGTTCGGCGGCGACTCCATCGAGGAGACGCGGAGGAACCTCGAGGCGTTCCTCGAGCACATCCCGACCGCGATGGATTCGGTCATCCGATGACCTCTGGCGTTCCGGACCTCGGAACCGGCCAGTCCACGGTGGTCCTCATGGGGCCGATGGCGTCCGGCAAGTCGTCGGTCGGCGCCGAGCTTGCCCAGCTGCTCGGCGCGGACTTCGTCGACATCGACGTCCGCGTGACGAGTGCCCATGGCCCGATCCCAGAGATCTTCGCAGAGCGCGGGGAGGAAGGCTTCCGGGACCTCGAGGCGCAGGCAGTTGCGGACGCGCTGACCGAGGAGCATCCGCGGGGCGTCGTCATAGCGCTCGGCGGTGGCGCGGTGCTGCGTGAGGAGACCCGGGCGCGCCTTGCCGGCCATCAGGTCGTCTACCTCGAAGTCGCGTGGGAGGACGTCGCGTCGCGCCTCGCCGGGAGCGAGGACCGCCCACTCCTGCACGGCGAGGCGGAGAAGAGCTGGCGCGAGCTCATGGACCGCCGTCGCCCCGTCTACGAATCCGTCGCGACACTGCGTGTTCACGCGGCGGGAGGGACGGCTGCCCAAGTCGCCCAGACCGTCGCAGACCAGTTGTCCCCAGTTCAGAAGGAGCTGTCGCGTGAGCGACGACACTGATACCAGGACCCCCAGCCAAGACACCGTCATCAAGGTCACGGGCGAGCAGCCCCATGAGAACTATGACGTTGTCGTGGGGCACGGCCTCCTCGGGCGCCTGGGGCCCATCCTCGGAGAGAGGGTCCAGCGGGTCCTCGTGATCCATCCACGTGCCCTGCGCGCCACCGGAGACGCGGTCCGGGATTCGCTGGCCGCCGACGGGTTCACCGCACTGACGGCGGAGATCCCGGACGCCGAGGAAGGCAAGCACGTCCAGGTCGCGGCCTTCTGCTGGCAGGTCCTCGGCCAGAACGACTTCACCCGCTCGGACGCGGTCGTGTCCGTGGGTGGCGGCGCCGTAACCGATCTCGCTGGCTTCGTCGCGGCGACGTGGCTGCGCGGGGTGCGGGTGGTCCACCTGCCGACGAGCCTGCTGGGAATGGTCGATGCGGCGGTTGGCGGCAAGACGGGCATCAACACCGCCGAGGGCAAGAATCTCGTGGGCGCCTTCCATCCGCCTGCTGCGGTGCTCGCCGACCTCGGCGCCCTCTCCACGCTCCCGCGGAACGAACTCGTCTCCGGCCTCGCCGAAGTCGTGAAGTGCGGGTTCATTGCCGACCCCGCCATCCTCGAACTGATCGAGCGCGATCCGGCGGGCAGCACGGATCCAGGGTCCGCTGCGCTGCGCGAGCTCATCGAGCGCGCCGTTGCGGTGAAGGCAGAGGTCGTCTCGAGCGACCTCAAGGAAAGCGGCCGCCGGGAAATCCTCAACTACGGGCACACTCTCGGCCACGCCATCGAGCTTGCCGAACGCTACCAGTGGCGCCACGGGGCCGCGGTGAGCGTAGGCATGATGTTCGCAGCCGAACTGGCGCGAAGCGTCGGCCGACTCGACGACGCCGTGGCCGACCGTCACCGCAGCATTCTCGAGGGACTCGGCCTTCCGACCTCGTATCGCGGCGACCGCTGGCAGGCGCTCCTCGACGGCATGCGCCGGGACAAGAAGTCCCGCGGAGACCTCCTGCGCTTCGTAGTGCTCGACGGCGTGGCGCGGCCCGGGATTCTCGAGGTCCCCGACACCTCGCTCCTCTTTGCCGCATATCAGGAGATCGCGGAGATTTCCGCATGATGATCGACCGCCGCGAGTGGCCCGACGCGGGCTTCCCGGGCATCGCTGTCGATCCCGAGACGCTCAACGCCGTCGTCGTGGACGAGGAACGCTGTGAGGCAGCGCTCGAGGCGAGCGGATCGCTCGAGGACCGCGCCGTCGTCGAACTCGCCCGCGGCCACGTGAGCGAGGCCGCCGAACTCATCGTCGAAGCGCGGTACAAGGACCCGGAGTCGTTCCACCTCAAGATCCTCGAACTCGATGTCATGCGCCTGGGGAATCGGAATGACCGCGCACTCGAGCGTGCACGCCAGATCCTCTCCGAGGTGAAGGGAACGCCGCGAGAGGCCACGGTCCAGCAGTATCTGGGCAAGATCCAGTTCACCCGCGCACAGTTCGCAGCCGCCGAGGAAGCGTTCGCGAAGGCGCTCGAACTCCGCGTCGCCGCTGCGGCTGATGCGAGCCTCATCTACACGAGCACCGTGGCCCTGGGTCGCGCGCGCGAGGAGCGCTACGGCAGCGCCTGACGCACGCGGGTAGACTGGACTATTGATTTCCGCGTGACAACCGCCCGACGCGCGCAGACAAGAGCAGACAAGAGAGGGATACGTGGCAACGACCAACGACATCAAGAACGGGACCGTGCTGAAGATTGACGGCCAGCTGTGGAACGTCATCGAATTCCAGCACGTCAAGCCCGGCAAGGGTGGCGCGTTCGTGCGCACCAAGATGCGCAACATCACCTCGGGCAAGGTGGTGGACCGGACGTTCAACGCCGGCGCCAAGATCGACACCGCCACCGTGGATCGCCGCGACTACCAGTACCTCTACAAGGACGGGTCGGACTTCGTGTTCATGGACACGCAGGACTTCGACCAGATCCACCTCTCCACCGAGGCCGTCGGCGACGCCGCCAACTTCATGCTCGAGAACCAAGAGGTGCTCATTGCCCTCAACGAGGGCTCCCCGCTCTACATCGAGCTCCCGCCGAGCGTGACCCTCGAAATCACCTACACCGAGCCGGGCCTGCAGGGCGACCGTTCGTCCGCCGGCACCAAGCCGGCCACGCTCGAGACCGGTTATGAGATCCAGGTTCCGCTCTTCGTCGAGACGGGCACCAAGGTCAAGGTGGACACCCGCGACGGCAGCTACCTGGGACGTGTCAACGACTAGTGAGCGCCCGCGGCAAGGCCCGGAGCCGGGCCCTCGACATCCTCTTCGAGGCTGAACAGCGCTCAGTTGCGCCTTCCGAGGTGATTCAGCGGCGGTTGGAGAACACCGACCAGCAGATCAATCCGTACACGGAGGAAATCGTGTCCGGTGTGATCGCCAAGCAGGGCCAGATCGACGAACTGCTGCGCACGTACGCGCAGGGGTGGACGCTCGAGCGGATGCCCGCCGTCGACCGGGTCATTCTCCGGATCGGCACCTGGGAGCTTCTCTTCAACGACGACGTCCCCGACGGCGTTGCCGTGAGCGAGGCCGTTGCCCTCGCACGCACGATGTCCACGGACGACTCTCCGGGGTTCGTCAACGGTCTGCTGGGCCGCCTGCAGGAGCTCAAGCCGACGCTGCTGGCCTGAATCCAGGCTGGTACAGACCATCACGAAGCGGGCAGGTTCAGGGAGCGACGACAACATCCCTGAGCCGGCCCGCCTCGCGTAGTAGCTCCTGTTCCGCCACGAGGTAACCCGCGAGATCGCGTCCGCTCACTGCCCTTTGGCGCGTATACGCAAGCTCGGTCGCGACCCGGATGAACTGCCGCATGGCGGAGGCTCGACCACGCGAGGCGGCCCAGCGTAGGCCCGCACTGCGGCCTCTGGGGGTTGCGAGCATGTCCACCTCGAGCGGTGTGAACCACCCGGCGCGCGCATATTCGGAGAGGCGCCGGTGCGTCAGGCGCGCGTCGGCACGCCGCAGCAGGTATACGCCGCCGATCGCCGCGCAGAACAGGGGAACCTGAACCGCGGCGTAGACGAGGAAGAAGCTGCTGCCCGCACTGTTCCACAGGTGATGGAGCAGCATGGCGGGCACGAGGCCCACGAGGAACGCGACGAGCCCCAGGCCCGCGTTCCAGCGGCGTGCGGCGAACCCCACGATGGCTCCGAGGGTGCCGGTGAACATCGCGTGGGCGAAGGGGGAGAGGATGCCGCGCAGCATGAAGACCACCACGAGGCCCGCCGGCGAGCCTTGGCTCTCGGCGAAGGCCCTGCCGAAGTAGAGGATGTTCTCGGTGAAGGCGAAGCCGGCGGCAATCGTCATGCCGTAGACCACGCCGTCCACGGGGCCGTCGAAGTACTTCCGCGCCGCCAGGAACAGCACCAGCAGGCCAATTCCCTTAGAGAGTTCCTCGACGAACGGGGCCTCGACCGTCGCGAGGAACTCCCTTGTGGCGTCCCGGCCCGCCCCGGACGGGGCGAAAGCAGCCATGAAGACGGGCTGAGCCAGCGTCGTGGTGGCGACAGCGACGACCGCGCCCCACGCTAGGCCGAAGGCCAAGAGGCGCTTCGGCTCCGGCTCCCACCGGTCCACGATCGCCACCGTGCCGAGCACGATCACGAGGGGAACGAGCGAGAGGACGAAGCCGATCGCCAGCCCTCCGCTTCCCGTGGATGAGAGGAGAAAGGGCACGACGAGCGCGAGGCCCGCGAGGACGAGCACGGCACCTGAGAGCAAGAGTGCGCGGAGGCCGGCGGTGTCGCTCTGATGTGGAGGCTGCACGGGGACGTTCCAGACTGCGCTTGGAGGCGGGCCGGGGCGGCTCGCCGGCGGCGGCCATGGAGCGTTGCTCGTCATTGCACCAACATAGCCGCGTGCGCAAGCCCTTTCCGTGTAGCGCGCACCACACGGCGCCGAGGCGACCGGACGGGCTGTGATAGCTTTGAAGGCGGTTCAGCCTTCACTTCCTTTTAATTCCGTCCTGTGAGGCGGGGAAAGGGGTCTGCCATGGCATCTGCCGCAGCAGACGGGGAAGCGACTCGGACCGCTGCCCGGACGCACGCGCCCTCGGGCCGCGTTGTCCTGAGCGCAGCGGATATCGACCGCGCCCTGACGCGCATTGCGCATGAGATTCTCGAGGCCAACAAGGGCTCGGAAGACATTGTGCTTCTCGGCATCCCACGCCGGGGGTATCCCCTTGCCGTGCGGCTCGCCCGCAAGCTTGCAGCCGCCGATCCGACGGTCGTGGCCGAGCAGATTGTCGGGCAGCTCGACATCACGATGTTCCGGGACGACCTCTCCCGACAGCCCACGCGCTCGCCATCGCCCACCAGGCTCCCCTCGCAGGGAATCGACAACAAGGTCGTGGTGCTGGTGGACGACGTCCTCTATTCGGGCCGCACCATTCGCGCCGCGCTCGATGCCCTGGTGGACCTCGGACGCCCGCGGATCGTCCGTCTCGCCGTCCTCGTGGACCGCGGGCACCGCGAACTGCCCATCCGCGCCGATCACGTGGGGAAGAACCTGCCTACGTCCGCGGTCGAGAAGGTCCGTGTACGGCTCGCGGAAATCGACGGCGAAGGCGGGGATCCGGAATTCACCGAGGACCACGTGGCCATCGAGGCACCCCGCGATGAGGACTCGGCCGAGGAGGAGATCCAGTGAAGCATCTTCTCTCGACGAGGGACCTGACCCCTGGGGACGCGATCCGTATCCTCGACACTGCCGAGGAGATGGCCGCGGTCAATGACCGCGAGGTCCGCAAGCTGCCCGCCCTTCGCGGCCGGACCGTCGTCAACCTCTTCTTCGAGGACTCGACGCGGACGCGCATCTCGTTCGAGGCGGCCGCCAAGAGGCTCTCGGCGGATGTCATCAACTTCGCCGCGAAGGGCTCCTCGGTCTCGAAGGGCGAGTCGCTCAAGGACACGGCGCAGACGCTGGAAGCGATCGGTGCTGACGCCGTCGTCATCCGCCATTCCGCGGCCGGGGCGCCGCACCGGCTCGCCATGACGGACTGGATCAACGCGGCAGTCGTCAACGCGGGCGACGGAACCCACGAGCACCCCACGCAGGCCCTCCTCGACGCGTTCACCCTCCGCCGGCACCTCGCAGAGGTCGCAGGGACACCGTCGACGGGTGCTGATCTGGCTGGCGCCCACGTCGTGATCGTGGGCGACATCCTGCACTCGCGCGTGGCCCGGTCCAACGTCTGGCTGCTCACGACGCTCGGAGCGCGGGTCACGCTCGTGGCGCCGCCCACCCTGCTGCCGTTCGGCGTCGAGCAGTGGCCGTGCGCGGTGAGCTACGACCTCGACGAGGCCCTCGCCGAGGCACCGGACGCCGTCATGATGCTGCGCGTCCAGGCCGAGCGCATGAATGCCTCCTACTTCCCGTCCACGGCGGAATACTCCCGGCTCTGGGGCCTGGGCGATGAGCGGTTCGCCCGCTTCTCCGCGCCCGAGTTCAAGGACACCGTCATCCTGCACCCCGGTCCCATGGTGCGCGGCCTCGAGATCTCCTCGGTGGCCGCGGATTCGGACCGCTCCCAGGTGCTTCGCCAGGTCGCCAACGGCGTGTCCGTCCGCATGGCCGTCCTCTACCTGCTCATGTCCGCAAAGGAGTCCACGCGATGACCGCCTCGAACGCCAGCCCGAGCCCTGCGGCTGCTCCCAGCTATCTCGTCCGCGGCGCCTCCCTCTACGGCGGCGATCGCACGGACCTCCTCATCGAGGACGGGCGAATCGCCGCCGTCGGGTCGATCACCGCCCCCGCCGGCGCCTCTGTGGTCGACGCGGACGGCCTCGTGGCCCTGCCGGGCCTCGTCGATGTCCACACCCATCTCCGCGAGCCGGGGCGCGAGGACGCCGAGACGGTCGAGACCGGGTCCCGCGCGGCGGCACTCGGGGGATACACGGCGGTCCACGCCATGGCGAACAGCAACCCGGTCGCGGATACGGCCGGCGTCGTCGAGCAAGTGCACAGCCTCGGTCGGCGGGCCGGCTGGGTCGACGTCCGTCCCGTGGGAGCGGTGACGGTGGGTCTTGCCGGCGAACAGCTGGCCGAGATCGGGGCGATGGCAGATTCGGCCGCTCGCGTGCGGATGTTCTCCGATGACGGCATGTGCGTATACGATCCCGTGCTCATGCGCCGCGCGCTCGAGTACGTCAAGGCGTTCGACGGCGTCGTGGCCCAGCACGCCCAGGAGCCGCGCCTCACCGCTGGCGCGCAGATGAACGAGGGCGCCGTCTCGGCGGTGCTCGGCCTCCCGGGGTGGCCCGCCGTCGCCGAGGAGAGCATCATCGCGCGCGACGTGCTGCTCGCCCAGCATGTGGGCTCGCGCCTCCATGTCTGCCACGTCTCCACCGCCGGGTCGGTCGAGATCATCCGGTGGGCGAAGTCCCGGGGCATCAACGTCACGGCCGAGGTCACGCCCCACCACCTCTGGCTCACCGACGAGCTCGTGCGCAGCTACGACCCCGTGTACAAGGTGAACCCGCCGCTGCGCACGCAGGACGACGTGGAGGCGCTGCGGGCGGCCCTTGCCGACGGCACGATCGACGTTGTCGGCACCGATCACGCACCGCACCCGAGCGAGCACAAGGAATGCGAGTGGGCCCAGGCCGCAATGGGCATGACGGGGCTCGAGACGGCGCTATCGGTAGTCCAGCACACGATGGTCGAGAGCGGCCTCATGGATTGGCGCGCGGTGGCGCGGGCCATGTCAGAGGTGCCCGCGCAGATTGGCCGCGCCGGCGATCAGGGCCGTCCCCTCTCCGAGGGGGAACCGGCCAACCTCGTGCTCGTCGACCCCGCCGCGCGCTGGGTGGTCAACCCCTCGATTCAGGCCACGAAGGGCCGGAATTCGCCGTTTGCCGGGCGCGAGCTCCCAGGCCGGGTGGTGGCGACGTTCTTCCGTGGGCACCCCACGGTGCTCGGGGGTGCCCTCAACGAGCGGTATCCGCAGGCGGCGGTGGCGGCTCGCTGATGGACTACCTGCTGACGGCGCTCACGTCGGTCATCCTCGCCGTCGCGCTGCTTCTGCTCGTCTGGCTGGGTTGGCGGGCGCGGAAGCGACGACAGTCTGATATCGCCGCGCCATTGCCTTTCCCCGAGGCTCCGGGCCGCGAGCGCTTCCGCGTGGAGGGCCAGTACGTCGCGACGACGGCGGCGGGGGACTGGCTGGACCGGGTCGCCGTGCATGGGCTCGGCATCCGCACGCGAGCGGACGCAGCGGTGTACGACGGCGGCATCCTCTTCGATAGGGCAGGCTCCGGGCCGCTGTGGGTCCCCGCGGCGGACCTCGCGGAGGTGCGCCTCGAGAGCGGGATGGCCGGAAAGTTCGTGGAGCGGGATGGGCTGGTAGTGGTCGAGTGGCGTCTGGGGGAGAAGCCGGTGGACACCGGGTTCCGGACCCGCAGGCCCGACGACAAGAGTTCCCTGGTGGCAGCAATCGAAGACCTCATGAGTGCAGGGCGCGCTCAGGAAGAAGAGTGAAGAGTGAGTGAGATGACGAACCAGGCGGCCAAGCTGACCAGGGCTGTATTGGTGCTCGAGGACGGACGGATGTTCCGCGGCCGCAGCTACGGTGCCGTGGGCACCACGCTCGGCGAGGCGGTCTTCGCGACCGGCATGACGGGCTATCAGGAGACGCTCACAGACCCGTCCTACGCGCGGCAGATCGTCGTCCAGACGGCCCCGCACATCGGGAACACCGGCGTCAACGATGAGGATCCCGAGTCGCGACGCATCTGGGTCTCCGGGTATGTGGTCCGCGACCCGGCTCGCCGTCCCTCGAACTGGCGCTCTGAGGGCAGCCTCGACGACGAGCTCGCCCGTCAGGGCGTGGTGGGCATCCAGGGCGTCGACACCCGGGCCATCACCCGCCATCTCCGCGAGCACCGGACGATGCGCGCCGGGATCTTCTCAGGAGAGGCCGCCGAGCGCAGCGACAAGGAGCTCCTCGACGAGGTTCTCGCGAGCGCCGCGATGGAGGGCTCGCGCCTCGCCGAGGAGGTGAGCGTGGACGAGGCCTACGTCGTGGAGCCTGCCGACCACGGCTGGGATGGCGAACCCCGCTTCGCCATCGCCGCCGTCGATCTAGGCATCAAGTCCATGACACCCCACCGTTTCGCCGAACGCGGCGTGCGCGTGCATGTCCTGCCGGCGGGCTCGACACTCGACGACGTGAAGGCCGTCAACCCCGACGGGTTCTTCATGTCCAACGGCCCGGGTGACCCCGCCACGGCAGACGTCCAGGTCAACCTGCTCCGCTCGGTGCTCGACGAGCAGATTCCCTACTTCGGAATCTGCTTCGGAAACCAGATTCTGGGCCGCGCTCTCGGCTTCGGGACCTACAAGCTGCGCTACGGCCACCGAGGCATCAACCAGCCAGTCATGGACCGCCGGACGGGCAAGGTCGAGATCACGTCGCAGAACCACGGCTTCGCCGTTGACGCGCCGCTGGACGGCCCGACGCCGGCACCCGAGTCCCGCTACGGGCGCGTCGAGGTGAGTCACGTGAGCCTCAACGACCAAGTGGTCGAGGGTCTGGCCTGCCTCGACATCCCCGCGTTCTCCGTCCAATACCACCCGGAAGCGGCGGCCGGCCCGCACGACGCCGCGTACCTGTTCGACCGGTTCATCGACCTGATGGAAGAGCAGCGCCAACTGGACCAGCAGAAGACTTCTCAGAGCGAGGAAGCGAAGTAATGCCGAAGCGTACAGATCTCAAGAGCGTCCTCGTTATCGGTTCCGGCCCGATCGTCATCGGCCAGGCCGCCGAGTTCGACTATTCGGGCACCCAGGCCCTTCGTGTCCTGAAGGACGAAGGCCTCCGCGTGATCCTGGTCAACTCGAACCCGGCCACGATCATGACGGACCCCGAGTTCGCGGACGCGACGTACGTGGAGCCCATCACCCCCGAGGTCGTTGAGAAGATCATCGCGAAGGAGCGCCCGGACGCGATCCTTCCGACCCTCGGCGGGCAGACCGCCCTGAACACCGCCATCGCCCTCGACAAGAACGGCGTGCTCACGAAGTACGGCGTCGAGCTCATCGGCGCGAACATCGACGCGATCGAGCTCGGCGAGGACCGCGAGAAGTTCAAGGGCGTCGTGGAGCGCTGCGGCGCCGAGTCCGCGCGGAGCCAGATCGTGCATACGATCGACGAGGCGCTCTCCGCCGCCGAGTGGCTCGGCTACCCGCTCGTGGTCCGTCCGTCCTTCACGATGGGCGGCCTAGGCTCCGGTTTCGCGTACACGGAAGAGGACCTCCGCCGCATCGTCGGCCAGGGCCTCCTCTACAGCCCGACCACCGAGGTGCTCCTCGAGGAGAGCATCCTCGGCTGGAAGGAGTACGAGCTCGAGATGATGCGCGACAAGAACGACAACGTCGTGGTCGTGTGCTCGATCGAGAACTTCGACCCGGTCGGCGTCCACACC
>NZ_JBQCGQ010000218.1:0-29611 GCF_051955515.1 Sinomonas sp. | reverse complement strand
GAAGCGAATCTCCTTCAGAACCGTGTTCGTCTGGTTCTTGCGCGCCTCGCGGGCCTTGACCGCGGCCTCGTACTTGTACTTGCCGAAGTCCATCAGCTTGCACACCGGCGGTTTCGCCTGGGGTGCTACCTCAACGAGATCAAGGTCCGACTCCGCGGCCAGACGCAGCGCGTCTTCGATACGCACGATGCCGACCTGCTCGCCAGCAGGCCCCACGAGGCGCACCTCAGGGACGCGGATTCGCTCATTGATGCGTGGATCGCTAATGTTCAAGCTCCTCAAGTAGTCAAGGTCGTGCCCGACAACGAGGAAGGCCCCCGATTGTCGGCGCAATCGGAGGCCTCAGAAGGTGGGCGTTCCTTGGCGAACGCTTGTCCGGCTGCGGTGGAACCCGCGCCAGCCAACCTGAGTACCCGGCAGCAATGCGATGCACGCCGACGCGGGTGGGAGAGAACTCCGCTTGCAAACTGTCTGTCAAGTATACAGGCTCGAAAACCCGCTCACGCGCGCCTCATCGAGGTGTTGTCAACGGGTGCCTGAATAACGACTTCCAGCCGGTCTATGCCAAGCTTATCAGCATGAGTTCGACCAACCCCAGTGCCGCCCCTTCCACTGGCGCTCACGAGGCCACTGCCGATCACGGTGCGCACGCCCACGCGGGCCCCTACGACGCGAGCGCCCAAGCGCGGGACATCGCCGAAGTCGCCGCCGTCGAGGTCATCACGACGACGGCCGTGCACCTCATGAGCGCGGCCGCAGTGAAGGTGGGCCTCGCCGACGAGGGGGACGAACTCAAGGACCTCGACGAAGCACGCAAGCTCATCACCGCCCTTGCTGGCCTCGTCACGGCCGCCGCCCCTGAGATCGGCTCGCAGCACGCTGCGCCGCTCCGGGACGGCCTCCGCTCCCTCCAGCTCGCGTTCCGCGAAGCCTCGATCATTCAGGACGAACCAGGCAAGGGCCCGGGCGAAAAGTACACGGGACCGGTCAACTAGCCGAGGTTCGTCTCGGGCGCGGTGGCGGCCCGCCGTCGTCGTACGCTCTGGGCTGCGAGGCCAGCAGCGCCGAGGATCACCCCTGCGACCCCAATTCCGGCAAATCCCGCCCAGGGTCCCGCCGCGTCGATCATCACGCCGGTGAGCGGCGAGCCCAAGGCGGTTCCCGCGGTCAGCGCCGATCCGTACCAGCCCATCGCCTCCCCGCGCCGCGACTCCTCCACCAAGGCGGCGACGGCCTCGGACGCGGCCGAGAGCGTCGGGGCGCAGAGAAGGCCCGCGGGCAACGCGAACACCGCGAGGCTCCAGACGTCGGTCGCGAAGCCCATGGGAATGGTCAGCGCAGCCAGCAGCACGAGAAGGACCAACGGGTGGATTCGGCGCTTCATCGCGCCGAAGATCAGTCCGCCGATCAGCGAGGCGAGGCACCACGCGAAGAAGACGATCCCCAGCTGCTCGCCCTGGCCCTGACCGCGCAGCACGGCCACAATGCTGACGTCCGTCCCCGAGAGGACCATCCCCGCGCCCGCGGCCACGACGAGGACGACGACAACCGCCACGGTGAGCCAGCCCAGGCCGCCGCGGGCGCGGCCCACCAGCCGCCGCAGCCCCGACGCGCCGTCGGCCTGACCGGCGGCTACCTCTGCTGGGGCGGCGCTGCCCGCGGACTCGAGGCAGGACGCCGCGTCGGAATCGTCGCACGGCTCACCGTCGGCAGCCTCTGCAGCGCCGGGCTGTCCGGAGCGAGTCGGGGGGTTGAACCACATGAGCGCAAGGCCGGAGAGGGCGGCGGAGACCCCGACCGCAGTCAGCCCGATGACGGTGGAGAGCTGGACGGCGACGAGCGCAGCGAGCGCGGGCCCCATCATGAACGTGATCTCGGTGAAGATCGAGTCGAGGGCGAAGGCCGTGCGCCGCTGCGTCGGAGTCGACATGACACCGAGCGACTGGCGGACCACCGAGAAGATGGGCAAGGCGAAGAGCCCACCGACAAGGGCAGCTACCAGCAGCCCGGGGTAGCCGAGGTGGGGGGCGATGCTCCACACCACGGCCTCGGCCACGATGGACGGAATGAGCGCGACCCTGAGGCCCACGGTGTCCACGCGTCGCCCACGCCATGGCGCTCCGAGCGCGATCCCGATGGTCAGGAGGGCCGCGACGGCGCCGGCCGCGCCATAGCCGAGGCCGAGTGTCTGGACCACGTGCAGCGTCAGCAGCACGCCGGCCGCGGAGTGCGGGAGGCGCGCCACCATGCCCACGAGCAGCAGGTTCCGCACAGGGCGCCGACGCCACAGCTGCCCGTACAGCGCGAAATCCACGCCGGTCACCTCAGTCTCTAACTGCTCAGTCCCCTCCCGCGCGGAGGGAAATCTCGATGGAGTCGACGGCCTCCGAGAAGCGTTTGCTACCGGCCAGTCGGTTGTTCAGCTCTGCCACGATGCCATGCACCGCCTCGGCAGGCAAGCCGGGAGCAAGCTCGAGGACGATCCGGAGCTCGGGACCGGGACCTCCCCCATTCAGGATGCGTCCTCCCGCATCTCGGCTCACTACCCCTCTTCCCGGTTCGAGCCGGGCCGACCGGACCGCCGACACCCCCTCGATGGCCTCCGCCACAACTGGCACGAGCGTCTCATCTCGGTACGACGGCGTCCATGGCCTCTGTTGGGCGAGCGCCCAGACGCCGGGCCGGCGAAGCACAAAGGTGGTCTCGGCACCGGGATCGAGGACGAGGAGCTCCGCCCCGTCCGACACGGCGGAGAGCGCGGCCCGCGCCGCAAAGACCGCGACGGGCCGCGCCTCGCGGTGCCAGGCCTCCAGGCGTTCGACGGAGGTGAAGACCGGGAGGGCTTTGCGGCCGTCGGGAGCGCTGAGGGTCACGAGGGCCATGTCGGCCTCCTTGTCCTCGGCAAAACCCTGCGGGCCGATGCCCCCCTCTGCGAGCGACGCCACGACCGGGACGAAGACCCTGGCGCTCGCAAGCGCTTCGTGGACGGCTTCCTCAGTCCCGCCCGAGGCGAGTGCCGCGAGGGCCGACTCGACGCGGGCGTCCGGGGCGCCGTCGTCTGCGTCGAAGCGGTGCAGCGGGTTGCCGTCGCCGGCGAGATCCCGGCCCGCCCACGGCTGCCCAGCAGAGTCGGCTGCCTCGCCGGCCCGCGCGAGGGCCGCGGCAATGTGGCCAGGGAGGTGCCGGGACGCCGGGCCTCCGGCGCCCGTCTCGCCGGCCACGTCAGCGCCGGCCGGCGACGTCGAGCGCCTCAGGGAGGGTGAACTTGCCCGCGTACAGCGCCTTGCCCACGATCGCGCCCTCGACGCCGAGCGGGACGAGCTCGCGGAGTGCCCGCAGGTCGTCGAGGCTCGAAATGCCACCGGAGGCGACCACCGGCTTGTCCGTCCGCTCGCACATCTCGCGCAGGAGGTCCACGTTCGGCCCGCGCAGCGTTCCGTCCTTGGTGACGTCGGTGACCACGTACCGTGCGCAGCCCGCATCCTCGAGGCGCGCGAGCACCTCCCAGAGGTCGCCGCCCTCCTTGGTCCAGCCGCGCGCCGCGAGCGTCGTCCCGCGGACATCGAGGCCGACGGCGATCTGGTCGCCGTAGCGCTCGATCGCGCGCGCAGTCCATTCCGGGTCTTCGAGCGCCGCCGTGCCGAGGTTGACGCGCGCGGCACCGAGCTCGAGCGCGGCCTCAAGCGACGCATCGTCCCGGATGCCGCCGGAGAGCTCGACCTTGACGGACAGCTGCCGCACCACGTCGGCGAGCAGCTCGCGGTTGCTCCCGCGGCCGAAGGCAGCATCGAGATCCACGAGGTGAACCCACTCGGCGCCGTCGTTCTGCCACGCGAGCGCGGCCTCGAGCGGCTCGCCATAGCTCGTCTCGCTCCCGGCCTCGCCCTGCACCAGCCGCACGGCCTGGCCGTCAGCCACGTCGACGGCGGGAAGCAGCTCGAGGATCGACTCGCTGGCGGTCATGCAGGATCTCCTTGAAGCAGGGCGGCCATCAGGCCGAGAGGGTGAACAGATAGGCGGCGACGAGGGCCGCGACGGCGAGGATCGCGAACGAGATCCACGTCCAGTTCGGGAGGCCCTGTCGGCGGAACGAGAAAACTCCTCCGATGAGCAGCCCCGCGAGGCCGAACAGCAGCACAGACCACATCAGGCGGGCTGCTCCGACGCTGCCGGCCGCTTGGCCTTGAGGGACGCAACCCAGTTGCGGAGCAGGCGCGCGCCGGCGTCGCCGGACTTCTCCGGGTGGAACTGGGTAGCGCAGAGGGGACCGTTCTCGACGGCCGCGATGAACGGCGCACCGTGCTCCGACCAGGTCACGAGGGGCGCGGCCATCCGCGGCTGGCTCACCTCGAAGTCCCACTTCTGCACACCGTAGGAGTGCACAAAGTAGAAGCGCTCGTCCTCGACTCCCGCGAACAGCGTGGAGCCTTCCGGCACCTCCACGGTGTTCCAGCCCATGTGCGGCACGACCTCCGCCGGCAGGAGCTCCACCGTTCCCGGCCACTCGCCCAGGCCTTCGGACTCGACGCCGTGCTCGACACCGCGCTCGAACATGATCTGGAGGCCGACGCAGATCGCCAGAACCGGGCGCCCACCCGCCACGCGACGACCGATGATGCGCAGCCCGTCAACGGCCTTGAGCTCCTTCATCACGGTTGCGAAGGCGCCGACGCCGGGGACCACGAGGCCGTCCGCGTTGAGCGCGTCCTCCGGCTTCGCGCTGAGCGTCACGGCAGCGCCGGCGCGTTCGAGCGCGCGCACTGCCGAGCGCACATTGCCGGAGCCGTAGTCGAGGACGACGACGGTCGGGCGCCCTTCGGGGTCCGGAGCCGGGCCGCCGTGGTTGCGTGAGTCGACGGCGATGCCGTTCGTCGCGTCCGTCATAGCGCCCCCTTCGTCGAGGGGATCGCGTCTCCGATCCGCGGATCGGGCTCGACCGCGGCGCGGAGGGCACGGGCGAACGCCTTGAACTGGGCCTCGACGATGTGGTGCGGATCCCGTCCGGCGAGCACGCGCATGTGCAGGCAGATGCCCGCGTGCAGGGTGATCGCCTCGAACACGTGCCGCGTGAGCGACCCCGTGAAATGGCCCCCGATGAGATGGTACTCCTGACCCGCGGGCTCGCCTGTGTGGACGAGGTAGGGCCGGCCCGAGACATCCACGACGGCGTGCGCGAGTGCCTCGTCCAGCGGCACCGTGGCCTCGCCGAAGCGGCGGATCCCGGCCTTCGTCCCGAGGGCCTGCTTGAGCACTTCGCCGAAGGTGATCGCGATGTCCTCGACCGTGTGGTGCACGTCGATGTGCGTGTCCCCCGTCGCCTTCACCGTGAGGTCGATGAGCGAATGCTTGGCGAGCGCCGTGAGCATGTGGTCGTAGAACGGGACGCTGCTGGAGATGTCCGAACGCCCGGTTCCGTCAAGGTTGATCTCCACCAGGACGGACGACTCGGAGGTGGTGCGCTCCATCCGTGCGGTCCGCGATACGCGAGGCACGGTCTGCAGCTCGGTGCTCATGGGTGTACGTCCTTCAATGAGGTGATGCTGAGGGGACTTGACTATTCTACGGGCCGGGATCAGGCGGGCTCGGCGAGCAGTTCTTCGAGTCGGGCGAGGAACGCGGAGGTTTCCTCCTCAGTCCCCGCCGTAACGCGGAGGCTGCCCGGGATTCCGACATCGCGGACCAGTACGCCCGCCTCCAGAAGACCCCTCCACACCCGCTGCGGATCGTCGAGACCCGTGAAGAAGACAAAGTTCGAATCGGACGCTGCGGGCTTGAGCCCGAGCCGCACGAGTTCCTTGACGATCCTGTCCCGCTGGTGCTTGATCTCCTCGACCTCGGACATGAGCGAGGCACGATGCTGGAGGGCGGCAAGCGCGGTGGCCTGAGTCACGGCGGAGAGGTGGTAAGGGAGCCGGACGAGCCGGAGCGCGTCGATGACCTCGGTCGCCGCCGCGAGATAGCCCAGACGCGCGCCGGCGAGGGCAAAGGCTTTGCTCATGGTGCGGCTCACCACGAGCCGTGGGCGTCCCGGAAGCAGGCTCAGCGCGCTCTGCGTGCCGAGCTGCGCGAATTCGGCGTACGCCTCATCGACGATCACGATCGCCTGGCTGGCCTCGCCGGCTTCGTACACCGCTTCGACGACGTCGAGGCCGAGGGCCGTTCCGGTGGGGTTGTTCGGGGAGCAGAGGAATACGATGTTCGCTCCGAGTTCGCGCACCTGACGCGCCGCCGAGTCGGCGGTGAGCTCATAGTCCTCTCCGCGCTCCCCTTTGAGGTACGCCGTCCCGGTCCCCGCGGCGAGCAGGGGGTACATCGAATAGGTCGGGGGGAAGCCGAGCGCGGTGCGCCCCGGACCTCCGAACGCTTGGAGGAGCTGCTGGAGGACTTCGTTCGAGCCGTTTGCCGCCCAGACCTGGTCGGCGATCAGACCATGGCCGAGGTACTCCGCCAGTGCGGTGCGAAGCGCAGTGAATTCGCGGTCCGGGTAGCGGTTGAGCCCCGCAACGGCCTCGCGCACCGCCTCCGTGATGGCCTCCTGCACGTCCTCCGGGACTCCATGCGTGTTCTCATTCACGTTCAGCATGATGGGGACGTCCAGCTGCGGGGCCCCGTAAGGGTGCTGTCCACGCAGATCTTCGCGAAGCGGGAGGCGAGCGAGCCGCTCTTCGGGGGTCGGATTCACCGTTCAAGCCTACGCCGGAAGGGTGCTGGCACCCGCATCGATGAAGGCTTGCGGCGCCTATCCCTCGCGCGGGACGAGCAGCTGCTGGCCGGGAAGCACCCGGGCGGAGTCGAGGCCATTGAGTTCGACGATCTCCCCGATGACCACCCGCGGGTCCCGATCCGGGGCGTACTGGGCCGCGACGGACCAGAGGGATTGGCCCTGCTGGACCGTGATCTGCACCGTCTGGGTCTGAACCGGCGCGCTGTCTCCGGCCCGCGCCGGCGAGAGCATGGCTGTGAGACCCGCCAACAGCAGGATGGACGCCACGAACACCGGGAATGCGATCAGGACGAGACGGCCGCGGCGCGTGAGCCGGAGTCGGGGCGCCACTGGAGCTGCGGCGAACGGTGCTGCGAATGCCTGTGCCACTGTTCTTCCTCCTCGGGAAGGTCTTCGAATATGTCTTCGAATCATCCGAGAACACTTTTAGCACCTCTCAACGAATCGTGTCCAGACTCGATAGAACACATGTTTGAAAGGCGACCTCGTGTCCCCTACGGTGGAATCAGCATCCGGCGGGGCACCGACAAAATAAGCGGGAGGAACTTTCCATGGCAGGAGTTGCGAGGGCAGCAAAGGGTCTGACGGTCCGTCAGCGGAAGATCCTCGAGACCATCCAGCGCTCCGTCCAGACAAAGGGCTACCCGCCCTCCATGCGCGAGATCGGCGACACGGTGGGGCTCGCGAGCCTCTCGAGCGTGACCCATCAGCTTGCCCAGCTGGAGAAGCTCGGCTACCTGCGGCGTGACCCGAAGCGTCCTCGCGCCATGGAGGTGCTCATGCCGCTGAGCCTGGATGAGGGTCCGCTGACCCTCGAGGTCGAGCGCAAGGAAGCCCTTCTCGGCGTCGGCGGCATCACCGTCGAGGACATGGCGAGTGCCGCCGACACGGCGATGGTGCCACTCGTCGGACGCATCGCGGCCGGTGGTCCGATCCTCGCCGACCAGGTCGTCGAAGACGTGATGCCGCTCCCCCGCCAGCTCGTCGGCTATGGCGAGCTCTTCATGCTCAAGGTCAAGGGCGACTCAATGATCGATGCCGCCATCTGCGACGGCGACTGGGTGGTGGTGCGGCGCCAGAACGACGCCGAGAACGGCGACATCGTGGCCGCGCTCCTCGATGACGAGGCGACGGTCAAGACCTTCCGCCAGCGGGATGGCCACACCTGGCTCCTGCCGCAGAACACGCGCTACGAGCCGATCCTCGGCGACCACGCCACGATCATGGGTCGCGTGGTCTCCGTCCTGCGGTCCGTCTGACCTCGGCCTAAGCCCTTGCCCGCCCCGCCGCTGCGAGGCGTTCGAGGGCTTGGAGCACTACCGCGCGGTCTGTCGTGCCCCACAGGGGCGGCAGGGCGGAGCGCAGGAAGGCGCCGTAGCGTTCGGTGGCAAGCCGCGAATCGAGCACCGCAACCACGCCGCGGTCCTCCGTCGAGCGGATCAGCCGCCCCGCGCCCTGAGCCAGCCGGACGGCGGCGTGCGAGGCAGAGACGCTCATGAAGCCGTTCCCCCCGGCCTGCGCCACGGCACGGGAGCGCGCCGTCGTCAGCGGGTCGTCGGGGCGGGGGAAGGGAATGCGGTCGATCACCACGAGCCGGCACGCGTGGCCGGGCACGTCGACCCCCTGCCAGAGCGACATCGTTCCGAAGAGGCAGGTATCCGGCTCATCCGAGAACTGACGAACCAGCGCGCTCATGGACGACTCGCCCTGGCAGAGGATCTGCACGTCGAGCCTTCCGCGCAGCTCCTCGGCCGCCTCCTCAGCCGCCCGCCGCGAGGAGAAAAGGCACAGTGCGCCCCCGGAGGACGCCCGGATGAGAGCCTCGAGCTCATCGACCGCCTCGCGCGACAGGCCCCTTCCGGGCTTGGGAAGGTGCTTCGCCACGTACAGCATCCCCTGCTTCGGGTAATCAAAGGGGGACCCGACATCGACGCCGGTCCAGCTCGGCGCCCCGGCTCCCAGAAGGCCGAGTCCGCCCGCGGCCGGTTCGAAGGCCGCGCCGATCGCCAGCGTGGCCGAGGTCAGCACCACCGTATGGCCGGCAAAGAGCCCGTCACGGAGCCGTCCGCCCACGTTGAGGGGAGCAATGCTCAGCGTGGCCGGCGCGTCGTCGGCCGGTGACGAGTACCCGGTGGCGGGATCGAACGTGCCGGCCCTCGAGACCCAGACGACCTCACCGTTGGCCTCTGCGTCCAGCATCCGCTCACAGCACTCGAGGATTGCTTGGAGCCGAGACCGAGCCATCTGCCTCCCCCCGTCCGCCGACTGTCCCTCGCCCGGCTTCGAATCGGAGAGGGCCACGCGCGAAGCGTCGCGGACCAGTTCCACGGCCTGGGCGAGCTCCTCCGAAAGCCCTCGTGCGAGGAGTCCGCTGGGGATGCCCGCGAGCGCGAGGTCCAGCTGAGCCGCGGCGGACTGCAGGGCTTCGGCGGTGATCCCACAATGCTTCCGCGCGCTCGAGGCGGCCCCGGCCGCCATCGCGGCCGAAAGCTGCGCGCTGACCGCGCCGGTCACCCTGTCCTGGAGCTCATGCGCCTCGTCGACCACCACCACGTCGTACTCGGGGAGCACGTTGAGGCCTTCGAAGGCGTTGATCGCGAGCATCGCGTGGTTCGTCACCACAATGTCCGCCTCCGCGCCCCGCTGCCTCGCGAGCTCGCTGAAGCATTCGGCGGCAAGGGGACACCTCTGGGCGCCGAGGCATTCAAGGGCCGTCACCGACACCTGGCGCCATGCCCTGTCCGTCACGCCGGGGACGAGGTCGTCCCGATCGCCGGTCTCTGTCTCCTCGGCCCACTCGCGCAGCCGCTTGACCTCGCGCCCGAGCTGAGTAGTTGGGCCGCCTCCGGCAGGATGTGCGACGGCGAGATCCTCGCCGAGCGCGAACAGCGAGCCGTCGGCGCCGTCCTCGGACGGGAACCCGCCAGAGAGCTTGTGCTTGCACAGGTAGTTCGACCGGCCCTTGACGAGCGCGACATCGACGGGATGGTCAAGCTCGCCCTCGATGGCGCCCAGGAGGCGCGGAAGGTCGCGGCCGACGACCTGCGCTTGCAGCGCAAGCGTCGCCGTGGCCACGACCGCAGGCCTCCCGCTCTCCTGGGCGTGCGCAATCAGTGGAACGAGGTACGCGAGGGATTTGCCGGTGCCAGTGCCGGCCTGGACCAACAGGTGCTTGCCCTCGTCGATGGCCTTGGCCACCTGCCTGGTCATCTCGTGCTGCCCGTCCCGCTGCTGGCCGCCCATCGCGCTGACCGCGACGTCCAGCAGCCGGACGGCCGTCTCCCCCGCCTCAGTCATGAATCGCGAACGGCTCCAACTCAGCGACGAACTCGGGGCGGACCACCACGTGAGCGAGCGTCCCGTCCGCGGTGTGCTCGAGCGAATGGATCTCGGCACTGCTGTCGTGCAGACGGCTCAGCAGGTCGCCCCTGTTGTACGGGAGGAGCACGGTGAGCGCGACATTCGGGCGTGGGATGGCGGCGCTGATCGCTTGCTTGAGGTCATCGATGCCCTGCCCAGTCCTCGCGGAAACCACGACGTGACGGGGTTCATGCTGGCGCAGCCGCTCGAGGACGAACGGGTCCGCGGCGTCAGCCTTGTTGAGCACGATGATCTCGGGGATCTTGCGCGCGTCCACCTCGGTGAGAACCTCCCTCACCGCCGCGATCTGGCCCTCGGGGTCGGGATGGGAAGCATCGACCACGTGCAGGATCAGATCGGCGTCGGCCACCTCCTCGAGGGTCGAGCGGAACGCCTCGACGAGCTGCGTCGGCAGGGACCGCACGAAGCCGACGGTGTCCGAGATGGTGTACGGGAGCCCGTCGGGCGTCTCGGCACGTCGGACGGTCGGATCGAGAGTCGCGAAAAGGGCGTTCTCGACGAGCACACCGGCATCGGTCAGCCGGTTCAGGAGGGACGACTTTCCCGCGTTCGTGTAGCCCGCGATCGCCACCGACGGGATCTCGGTCCGCTTTCGATTCGCCCGCTTCGTCTCCCGCGCGGGCTTCATCCCGGCGATCTCCCGCCGAAGCTTCGACATGCGGGTGCGAATCCGGCGGCGATCGAGTTCGATCTTGGTCTCGCCAGGGCCACGTGATCCGATCCCGCCGCCCGCGGCGCCGACGCGCCCGCCGGCCTGTCGGGACATCGATTCGCCCCAACCGCGCAGTCGCGGGAGCAGGTACTCGAGCTGGGCGAGCTCGACCTGCGCCTTGCCCTCGCGGCTCTTGGCATGCTGGGCGAAGATGTCGAGGATCAGCGCCGTCCGGTCGATCACCTTGACCTTGACGATGTCCTCGAGGCCACGCCGCTGGGACGGCGACAGCTCCGAGTCGACGATCACCGTATCGGCGCCCGTGGCGTAGACGATGTCCTTGAGCTCCTGCGCTTTACCGGAGCCGAGGAAGGTCCCGGCATCCGGCTTGAGTCGCCGCTGCACCACGCCGTCCAGGACCTCCGAGCCAGCCGTCTCTGCGAGTGCCGCGAGCTCCTGGAGCGAGTTCTCGGCGTCCTCGAGCGTTCCTTCGCTCCACAGGCCGGCGAGAACCACGCGCTCGAGCCGCAGCTGCCGGTACTCGACTTCGGTGACGTCCTCGAGTTCGGTCGAGAGGCCAGCCACGCGCCGCAGGGCGCGGCGTTCCTCGAGGTCGCGCTGCTCGCCGTCGTAGTCGCTGTGCTCGTTGTCGACGTCCGAGAGGGCGAGGGCCTTGCCGCTCGTCATTCCCGTACGCCGTGCGGACGGGGCGGAGTCGCCGTCGTCCGCGGCCCGCTTCCCCGCGCCCTTTGCCGCCGCGGCTTCCTCTTTCGCGAGGATGCGGTCGATAACCGCCTGAATGTCCTGTGCGCTCAGGTCCTGCGGCTGGGGTTCGGGCGCGGATTGCTGGTTGGTCATGTTCTCCTTCGTGAGGGACTCGTTTCCAGAATAGTTCTGAGGGGTGACAGAAGAGAGATCTCGCAGATGGCGTCTCAAAAGAATGCTTTCCTGTTGAGCCCGGCCGGACAGAGGTCGACGGCGGGCAGGGGCCGGCAGAGAGATGATCGGCTACTTGAACAGGCGCATGGATCTATTCTACTTGATCATGGAGTCCGCCCACTATTTCAACGCCCAACCCAACGTGCCCGACGTTCGGCGACCGCTCGCCGTCGTGCTCGACGGCGAAGAGCGCATCCTCGAGACCTCGCCCGGAATCTTCAGCCCCGACGGGGTGGACAAGGGCACGGCGGTGCTCCTCGATGAGGCCCCCGACCCCGCTCCCGAGGGCCATCTGCTCGATATCGGCTGCGGGTGGGGTCCCATCGCCCTCACGATGGCGCTGCGCTCCCCCGATGCGACCGTGCACGCGGTGGACGTGAACGAGCGGAGCCTGGCCTTGACCGAGTCCAACGCGCTGCGACTTGGACTCGGCAATGTCCGCACGGCACTCCCCGACGACGTCCCACCGGAGGTGCGCTTCGCCACCATCTGGTCGAACCCGCCCATCCGCATCGGCAAAGAGGCGCTCCACGGGCTCCTGCTGCGCTGGCTGCCCCGCCTCGCAGTCGGCGGCGAGGCCTGGCTCGTGGTGCAGAAGAACCTCGGTGCGGACTCGCTTCAGCGCTGGCTGGTCGACGAGCTCGGGGATGCGTACGACGTCGGCCGCGAGGCGTCGTCGAAAGGCTTCAGAATCCTTCGGGTGACCCGAGCGCGAGAGAAATAAAGCGCGGCTATCCGATGGCGCCGTGGGCGACGATCACCGCCGGCCCACTCAGTTCCACGTGCTCCGCACCCTCGGTTCCGGTGACGAAGGCGACGTGGACGGTCCCCCCGGGAACCCGTATGTCCCAGCGGTTCGGCGCGCCAGCCCCGGCCCAATGACGAATTGCCACGGCGGCGGCGCACGCCCCGGTGCCGCACGACTGGGTCTCGCCCACCCCGCGTTCGTGGACGCGCATCGCAATGCTCCCCACGCCGTCCCGCACGAGGGGTTCGGCCGGCACCACGAACTCGACGTTCGTTCCGTGCGGCGGAACCGGCTCGACAACCGGTGCTGAGAAGAGGCGGAGCCGCTCGAGTTCGGCTTCCTCGGCGAGCGCGACCACGGTATGGGGGTTGCCCATGCTCACGCTCAGAGCAGGCCGCGAGACGTCGAGCCCGTCGGCCGTCACGAGGGAATCTCCGGCCTCGGCCTCGGCCTGGGCGGGATGGATGAACTCCCACGGCCCCATGTCCACGGCGAAGCCGCCCTCGCGGCGCTCCACGCGCTTGATCCCCGCACGGGTTCCCACGGGCAGGATCTCGCCGGGGTCAAGCGAGGCGAGTCCCTGGTCGAGGAGGAACGCGACGAAGACCCGCACCCCGTTGCCGCACATCTCCGACACCGAGCCGTCGGCGTTGCGGTAGTCCATGAACCACACCGCGCCCGGGTCCTCCGCCAGGAGTTCGCGCCCTTCCTCGAGGTGCTCGGACCGGATCGCGCGGATGAGACCGTCGGCGCCGATGCCGAGGTGCCGGTCGCAGAGGGCGGCCACTTCCTGGGGCGCGATGTCCCGGGCTCCGTCCGGATCGGCGACCAGGACGAAGTCGTTGCCGGTCCCGTGTCCCTTCGCGAACGGTACCCCGGTGAGGGAGGCGAGGGGATTGTGGGCAGGCGCGGCGAGGGAATCCTGGGCGGCGGTCATGCGTCTAGGATACCGAGCGGCCCAGGAGGTCCAGGGCGGCCTCGGTCACGTCGGTCGCCAGCGCGTCGAACCACTGCACCCGCGGGTCTGCCTTGAACCAGGTGACCTGACGGCGCGCAAACTGTCTGGTCGCGACGATGGTCTGCTCGGCCGCCTGCTCCGTAGCTGCGTCGCCATCGAGCACCCGGAGGAACTGGGCATAGCCGAGGGCCCGCGAGGCCGTCTTGCCCTCCCTCAGCCCCTGCGCATCGAGCCGAGCCACCTCATCGATGAGCCCTGCCTCGACCATCCGGTGCACCCGTGCCGCCAAGCGCCCGTGGAGCACTGCCCGGTCCATGTCCAGCCCGATCTGAACGGTCGGCTGCACGTACTCGCGGCGTGGCATGTAGGCGCTGAACGGCCTGCCAGTCACCTCGTAGACCTCGAGCGCGCGGATGATCCGCCGGGCATCGTTGAGCCGTTCGGCCGAGACAGGATCCAGCTCCGCGAGCCGCCGGGCCAGGGTGCTGACGCCCTCACTCTCCGCCTCGGACTCGAGCCGTGCCCGGACGGCGGGGTCAGTGCCGGGGAACTCGACCACGTCAAGGGCGGCCCGCACATACAGGCCGGACCCCCCCGCCAGGATGGCGCGTTTGCCTCGCGAATGGATGTCCTCGATGGCCGCGCGGGCAGCCGTCTGAAACGCCGAGACGCTGGCCTCTTCCCGGACGTCGAGGATGTCCAGCAGGTGATGCGGGACTCCTTTTCGTTCGGCGACTGAGAGCTTCGCCGTCCCGATGTCCATGCCACGATAGAACTGCATGGCGTCGGTGTTCACAACTTCCCCGCCGAGCCTGAGCGCGAGTTCGACGGCCAGATCCGATTTCCCGGTGCCGGTGGGTCCGACGATGGCGATCACCGGACGTGTGGTCTCGCCGGATGCCACCGACTAGCCTGCGCGCGCAGGAAGCGAGGGCATCCCGAGGCTCACGGCGCGCATCGCGCCAGCTCCGCCTGCCGCCGCACCCGTCGCGGGTACCCCGCAGGATTCGGCCTGGGCCCGGTCCCACGCATCGCCGGCGCGGGAGCGCCGCACGGAGTACTGCTCAATGCGCGGGTCCGCGATCAGGTGATGGGGTGCCGCATCGGTCACGGTGAGGGTCACGAGGTCTCCAGGGCGTGGCTCCTCGGCGCTTTCCGGGACGCTGAAGTGCACCAGACGATGGTCCTTCGCCCGACCTGAAAGGCGATGCGTCTCCCCCGACTTGCGCCCGCTCTGTGCCGTCACCATGAGCTCGACCTCACGTCCGACCTGCCTCGCGTTCTCCTCGCCGGAGATCCGCTCCTGCAGTTCGATCAGCCGCTCGTAGCGCTCCTGCACCAGTGCCTTGGGGAGCTGGTCCGGCATCTCAGCCGCCGGGGTGCCGGGTCGCTTGGAGTACTGGAAGGTGAAGGCGCTCGAGAAGCGCGAGCGCTCCACGACGTCGAGCGTCGCCTGAAAGTCCTCTTCGGTTTCGCCGGGGAACCCGACGATGATGTCCGTGGTGATGGCAGCGCCGGGAATCCGCTCCCGGACGCGGTCCAGGATCCCGAGGAATTTTGTCGAGCGGTAGGAGCGACGCATCGCTCGAAGGAGCCTGTCGGATCCGGACTGCAGCGGCATGTGGAGCTGCGGCATCACGTTGGGGGTCTCTGCCATTGCGTCGATGACGTCGTCGGTGAAGGCGGCCGGGTGGGGGCTCGTGAAGCGAACGCGCTCGAGTCCCTTGATCTCTCCACACGCCCGCAGGAGCTTGCCGAATGCCAGCCGGTCGCCGAACTCCACGCCGTAGGAGTTCACATTCTGGCCCAGCAGCGTGACCTCGATTGCGCCGTCGTCCACGAGGGCCTGCACCTCGGCCAGGATCTCGCCAGGGCGCCGGTCCCGCTCCTTCCCGCGGAGGCTCGGCACGATGCAGAAGGTGCAGGTGTTGTTGCAGCCCACCGAGATGGACACCCAGCCGCTGTACACCGAGTCGCGCTTGGTGGGCAGAGTCGAGGGGAAGACGTCGAGCGACTCGAGGATCTCGAGCTGAGCCTCGTGATTGTGGCGCGACCTCTCCAGCAGGGCAGGAAGTGCGCCGACGTTGTGGGTTCCGAAGACCGCGTCAACCCAAGGCGCCTTCTCGAGGATCGTCTCGCGGTCCTTCTGCGCGAGGCACCCGCCGACCGCGATCTGCATCCCGGGATGCTGATCCTTGACAGGCCGGAGCTGGCCAAGGTTGCCGTAGAGCCGGTTGTCCGCGTTCTCGCGCACGGCACATGTGTTGAAGACGACGACGTCCGGCTCAGCGCCTTCCTGCGCGGGGACGTACCCCGCTGCCTCCAGGAGGCCGGACATTCGCTCTGAGTCGTGAACGTTCATCTGGCAGCCGAAGGTGCGCACCTCGTAGCTGCGGGGGCTGCTCTCGTCGATGGTGGAACTCACCTATCAAGGTTACCGGCACCGTCGCCGGCCAGCGGTCAGTCGCGCCTAATACCACCCGATGGCGACCTCGTGCGCCCACGCGTTGCAGGGGCTGCCGTAGCGATCCTGGATATAGCCGAGACCCCAGTTGATCTGAGTTCGGTAATTCGTGAGCCAATCCGCCCCCGCGGCGTTGTACTTGGAGGCGGGCAGGGCTTGGGCGATCCCGTAGGCACCACTCGACGGATTCGTGGCGTCTGTCATCCAGCTCGATTCCCTCGTCCACAGCTGAAGGAGGCACTGGAACTCGGACCCGCCCCAGCCATAGCCGCCGATTTGGGACGAGGCGTAGGCCTGAGCGCCACCGGGGTCATTGACCACGGAGCCCACATGGGGGCTGACCACCGTGACACCAGTGTCGACAGGCGCTGCTGGCCCGGCAACATGCTGCGGCACCTGCTGGGCTGCTCGCTGAGCGGCCAGTTGCGCGGCAGCGGCAGCCTCCTCCGCGGCCTTCTGCTTGGCCGCCTGAGCCGCTTGGTAGGCGGCCAGCGCCTGCTGGCCCTCGTTGTACTTCTGCTCCACCTCCGCAGAGGTGCCCTGCAAGTCCGCAAGCTGGGCGACAAGGGTGCTCTGCTGCTGCTGCGTCTGGGCCACGACGTCCTGGGCGTGCTGCTGCGCCGCCTGTGCCGCATCGAGGTCCTTCTTTGCCGCAGCAGATAGCTCCGCGAGGGCATCCTCGGCCTCGCGCGACTGGCCTTCGGCCGCGGCCGCGTTGTTGGCGGCACTCTTGTATCGGGCCACGGCGTCGGCCGCCTCGTTCCCGAGGATCTGCAGAGTACCGAGACGGTCAAGGCCGTCCGACTGCCCCAGGATTGAGAAAGCATCAAGAGCACCGGACGACGTGCCACCGGCATAGGCTGCGGCGGCAATGCGCCCCGCTGCCTGCTGCGCCGAGTCGCGTTCCTTCAATCGCTGGTCCTTCGCCGCCTGCAGCGCGTCCACGACCCGCTGCTGGTCTTTCACCGCCTGATCCGCGCGCGCATACGTCGCGCCAGCTTCAACTGCCTTCGCGGAGGCGTCTGCTGCGGTGGCCTCAACCGAAGACAGCAGACCGTTGATCTTCGTGACCTCCGCCTGGGCGGCATCGGCATTGGCCTTCGCTGCCTGGACGTCGGCCCAGGACGGAAATCCGGACGGCGGCGCATCGTCATCCGCCACAGCCGAGGGCACAGCCGACCACGCCAGCACCAGAATGGCGCTGGCGAGAGCCGCCGAAACGGCTCGGCCCAGTCGATTGCCTTCACGTCTCATACTGCTGAAGAGTATTCGGGCACCGCAGGACGACCGTCCACGGGGCGCGCTGGATTCACGGGAAGTTCCCAGCGGATTGTCAGCCGTCCAACGCCTCCGCCGCAAGCCGGAACGCCCGGCCCGAAGAGTGGCCTTTTCGGGCGAGCATGCTGGCCAGTCGCCGCAGCTCCTTATCCCGCGCACTCAAGTCAGTTGCATCCACGGGGCGGCGTTTCCGCGCCACCAGCCGACGCGCGGCCTCCAGCTCATCGTCGTCGCTCAGATCCGAGAGGGCACCCTCGGCCGCGGCCCCGACGATGCCCTTCTGGGCCAGTTCCCGACGAAGAGCGGCTTTGGAGAGCGACTTGCCCGAGGACCTCGTACGGACCCACATGCCGGCGAACTCGGCATCGTTGATCAGCCCTACGTCCTCGAAGCGCGTCAGCACCGCTTGGGCGACATCCTCCGGTACGTTCCTCCCGCGGAGCTTCTCCGCCAACTGGTGCCGGGTCTTGGGACCGAGCGTGAGCTGGCGGAGAAGGATCGCCCGCGCGACCGATTCGGGATCGGCTTCGCGGTCTTCCTCTGGTTCCGGGGAACGACCCACCGGCTACTCGCCGTCGACGGCCTTGAGCCGCGGCTGCTCTTCTTCGGCTGGCTTCGTGCCCACGCCGAGCTTCTCCTTGATGAGCCGCTCGAGCTCTTCGGCAAGCTCCGGGTTGTCGCGCAGGAACCGCCGCGAGTTCTCCATTCCCTGGCCGAGCTGGTCACCGTCGTACGTGAACCACGAGCCGGACTTCTTGATAATGCCGTGCTCCACGCCCATGTCGATGATCCCGCCTTCTCGCGAGATGCCCTGACCGTAGATGATGTCGAATTCGGCCTGCTTGAAGGGCGGCGCCATCTTGTTCTTGACGATCTTCGCCTTCGTGCGGTTTCCGACCGAGTCCGCACCCTCCTTGAGCGTCTGGACGCGCCGGACGTCAATGCGCACCGAGGCGTAGAACTTGAGGGCCTTTCCACCGGTGGTCGTCTCCGGAGAGCCGAAGAAGACGCCGATCTTCTCACGCAGCTGGTTGATGAAGATGGCCGTCGTCTTTGTCTGGTTGAGGCGACCCGTGACCTTGCGGAGGGCCTGGCTCATGAGGCGCGCCTGGAGGCCCACGTGGCTGTCGCCCATCTCTCCTTCGATTTCGGCACGCGGAACGAGAGCCGCGACCGAGTCGATCACGATGATGTCGAGCGAACCCGACCCCACCAGCATGTCCATGATCTCGAGTGCCTGTTCACCCGTGTCCGGCTGCGAGACGAGCAGTGCATCCGTGTCCACGCCGAGCTTCGCCGCGTACTCCGGGTCCAGAGCGTGCTCCGCGTCGATGAAGGCGGCGATGCCGCCGTTCCGCTGGGCGTTCGCGACCGCGTGGAGGGCGACTGTGGTCTTACCCGATGATTCAGGGCCGTAGATCTCCACGACACGGCCACGCGGGAGCCCGCCAATCCCGAGCGCCACATCGAGAGCGATCGAGCCGGTCGGGATGACCTCGATCGGCGCCCGGGTATCGTCCCCGAGACGCATGATCGATCCCTTGCCGAACTGCTTGTCGATCTGCGCGAGTGCCGCTTCGAGTGCCTTTGCGCGATCTGGCGCTGCCGCCATGGTCCACCTCCGGTCGGTTGCCGTTCAATCCACTCGCTACGCTACCGACGCCCACCGACAACACAGCGCCCCTCGCATGCGTATGTGGACAACTCGGCCCGGAACCGTGAATCTTTGCCTGATGAAGAGACTACCGCTCACCGAACACATCTTCGAAGAACCCATCGGCGTGTCATGAATCTTTGAGCGGCCTGTCCTTGCCGAGTCGCCGCTCTGGCGGGACATCCTGCATGTCGCACACTGCGAGCCAGACAGTGCGGGGGTTCTGCCCAGCCCTCAGCGCTTCAACGGCGGTGCGCCCGCCCACCGCGGTCAGCACCAGGGTCGAAGCGAGCACCCGCGCGTAGCCCTCTCCGAACTCATCCTCCATGAGCCGCCAGAAGTCGCTATGCCGCATCGGTACATTCTTTCACCCACCTATGATTGCCTCATGCCCACCCCGAGCGAGAATCCGCAGGAGTTCGACGCTGCATTCGAAACGATCGAACAGCAGCTGAGCCTCTTCTGGCGCCGGGCCCGGGCCGTCTCCCACGCCATCTCCCGGTCGCTGCATCCCGAAGTCGAGCCCGGGGCCTACGGCCTGCTCATGCTGCTGCAGCGGGAGGGGCCCATGCGCGTCACCGAGATCGCAGCCCTGATCGGAATCGGCAAGCCCTCCGTCAGCCGTCAGGTCGCTCTGCTCGAGCAGCTCGGACTCGTCACCAAGGCCGACGACCCGGACGACCGCCGGGCACAGCGTGTCGCCCTCAGCCCGGCCGGCGTCGCCGAGGTCCAGGAGCTGCGCAGCCGTCGCCTTTCCTTCTTCCGCGAGGCGCTCGGCTCGTGGGATCTCACGGACCTCTCGCAGCTGGCCGGCTACTTCTCGCGGGTGAACGAGGCCCTCGCCGCCGCCGGCCAGCGTAAGCACCAAAAGCCGGAGGGGCAGGACCCGCGTCCTGCCCCTCCGGCTCAACAATCTATGGCCGACGGCGACTAGCCGTTACGTCGGCCCGTCGCCTCGGATCTCAGCGCGATCCGCTGAGCTCGATCCCCAGCTCCTCGGTGAGGTCACGACCGTACCGCTGCGAGAATTCCTGCGGCACAGTGTCCGGAACGGCGATGCCCTCGGCAACGGCGACCCGATCGCTGACTTCGCGGAGCATGGCTGAGAGCGGCACATCAAGGGCCGCGCAGATCGACGAGAGAAGCTCAGAGGACGCTTCCTTCTGACCCCGCTCGACCTCGCTCAGGTAACCGAGCGAAACGCGGGCGTTGTGGGAAACTTCACGGAGCGTACGGCCCTGACGTTGGCGGACGTCACGCAGGACGTCCCCAATCTCATGACGCAGAACTACCATCTTGCGCTCCTTCTTCTCTTCAGGGGCGATTTCAGCCAAGCCCACATTGCGCCAGCGGACTACGCCATTGACGGTTACGGGCTGCTTGACCATGTGTATCAGTGCGCTCCTTGTAGGGGTGCCCGGCTCGCCGGGCTTCCGTGTCACCCATCCTAGATGCCGCCGTTGCGGTGGCGACACTAGAATCAACTATCAGCTTTGGTCCTTTGTTCCCCAGTGGTTTTGAACCCTACCCAAAATCACAGGCAGCTCTCAGATCATGAGCCCCGCAAGGAGCGCCCGAAGGGCCGCGTCCCTTGCGGCCGCGCGAATCTCAGCGCGGTTTCCCTCGAAGGTGAACTCTTGGGTCTCAGTTCTCTCCGGGCCGGCAACTGCAACATAGACGGTTCCCACTGGCTTGCCGTCATGGGCGTCCGGCCCAGCCACCCCGGGGGTCGACACTCCGTAATCGGCGCCGCAGACCCGTCGCGCTCCTTCGGCCATCTGCGCCGCGACGTGGGGATTGACCGAACCGGCCTCGGCCAAAAGCTGCTCGGACACCCCAAGGATCCCGGCCTTGACCTCACTCGCGTAACTGACCACTCCGCCGCGCAGCATCCCAGAGGCGCCCGGAACGTCCGCGAGGGCAGCGGCGACGAGGCCCGCCGTCAGCGACTCCGCCGTGGCCACCGTGGCGCCTGCCCCAAGGAAGGCCGCGACGACCTCCTCCGCGGTCACGGACCGCTCCACCGCGTCACTCCCCCCGCACCGCCGCAGCCCGGAGCCTGACGGCTTTGACCACATAGTCCGCACCCGTCACCACCGTCACCGCAACGGCGGCCAGCATGACCACAAATGCCACCGCAGGAACCGCAGGCGCAACGTCCCTCAGCGGCAGCAGGTAGAGCCCGAGGGCTATGGTCTGGAGGACCGTCTTGAGCTTGCCCCCTGGCGAGGCGGGCATCACACCGTAGCGGATGACGACGAACCGCAGTGCCGTGATGCCCCATTCCCGCACCAGGATGACGATCGTGATCCACCACGGGAGCTCGCCCAGGGCCGAGAGAAGCAGGAGCCCGGCTCCCGTGAGGAGCTTGTCCGCGATCGGGTCGGCGATCTTGCCGAAGTTCGTGACGAGGTTGCGCCGACGGGCAATCTGGCCGTCGAGCTGGTCTGTGTACATCGCGATGGCGAACGCCAGCACCGCCAGCCACCGCAAGGGTCCCTGATGGGAGCCGTCAGCCAGCATCAGCCAGACGAAGACCGGCACGAGGACGATCCGGAACATCGTGAGGATGTTCGGCAGGTTCCAGAGCTGGGAGGCCCGAGGGCCCGTCTGCTCCGGCTGCTGTGCGGTGGTCACCAACCAAGCCTAGCGGCCGGTGAGCTGCCAGGCGTCCTCGCTGCCGCCGTCGTCGTCTTCGTCGTAGTAGTCCACGGCCTGGGTGCGCGCGTCGAGATCAGCGGCGACCACGTCCTCCGCATAGGGCGAGTCGAGGGCCTGGTCGCCCATCCGGTGGTTGACGTTCGCGTTCTCCGCCAGGGCCTGCTCGGTGTGGTTTGCGGGCGAGGACGACGGCGAGTCCTCACCGCGGAGCGCGGCCAGCACGGCGGGCAGGTCGTCGGGCTTGACCAAGACGTCGCGCGCCTTCGAGCCCTCCGAGGGCCCGACCACACCGCGGCTCTCGAGGAGGTCCATGAGGCGGCCCGCCTTCGCGAAGCCGACCCTCAGCTTGCGCTGGAGCATGGACGTCGAGCCGAACTGCGTGGTCACCACGAGCTCGGTGGCCTGAAGCAGGACCTCGAGGTCATCGCCGATCTCCTCGTCGATCTGCTTCTTCTCCGGCTCCGCTGCGACATCCTCGCGGTACGTCACCTGCAGCTGGCCCTTGACGTGCTCCACGATCTGATGGATCTCGGATTCGGAGACCCACGCGCCTTGGACGCGCATCGGCTTGGAAGCGCCCATAGGCAGGAAGAGCGCATCGCCCTGGCCGATGAGCTTCTCCGCCCCGGGCTGATCAAGCACGACTCGGGAGTCGGTGACGGACGACGTCGCGAAGGCCATGCGAGAAGGCACGTTCGCCTTGATGAGGCCTGTCACGACGTCGACGGATGGGCGCTGCGTCGCGAGCACCAGGTGGATGCCGGCGGCACGCGCAAGCTGGGTGATCCGCACGATCGAATCCTCGACGTCCCTCGGGGCGACCATCATGAGGTCGGCGAGCTCGTCAACGATGACCAAGAGGTACGGGTAGGCCTTGACCTTCCGCTCTGAGCCCGGCGGCGGCACCACTTTGCCCGCGCGCACGGCCTTGTTGAAGTCGTCGATGTGCTTGAAGCCGTAGTTGGCCAGATCGTCGTACCGGGCGTCCATCTCGCGCACCACCCATTGAAGGGCCTCGGCTGCCTTCTTCGGGTTCGTGATGATGGGGGTGATGAGGTGCGGGACGCCCTCGTATGCGGTGAGCTCCACGCGCTTGGGGTCCACCATGACCATGCGGACCTCGTCCGGAGTGGATCGCATGAGGATCGACGTGATCATCGAATTCACGAACGAGGACTTGCCAGCACCGGTCGCACCGGCCACCAGCAAGTGCGGCATCTTGGCGAGGTTCGCGACGACGAAGCCGCCCTCGACGTCCTTGCCCACGCCCATGACCATCGGATGGTCGGTCCGCCGCGCGTTCTGGCTGCGAAGGACGTCGCCCAGCGACACCGTCTCGCGGTCCGTGTTGGGGATCTCGATGCCGATCGCACTCTTGCCGGGGATGGGGCTCAGGATGCGCACGTCCGAGCTCGCGACGGCATAGGCGATGTTCTTGCTGAGCGCCGTGACCTTCTCGACCTTCGTTCCCGAAGCGAGCTCGATCTCGTAGCGCGTGACCGTCGGACCACGGCTGAAACCGGTCACCTCTGCGTCCACGTTGAACTGCTGCAGGGTGTTGGTCAGCGCGGCAACGATCGCGTCATTCGCTTCAGTGCGCTCCTTGGGGGCCGTGCCCTGGACGAGGAGTTCCGACGACGGGAGCGTGTAGGTGACGTCGCCGGCCAGCTGGAGCTGCTCGGTCCGCTGCGGGATGGGCGACGGCGGCGCTGCTGGCGGGCGCGGTGCGGACGGGACAGTCGGGGCTGTCTGAGGGACGACGGCGGGGATCGCCTCGGTGGCTCCCTCCGGCGCCTTCTCGGCTGGTTTGGCGCTTCCCCTCGCTGCACGGATCTTCTCAATCGCGGCTTCGGCCTGAGACCGTCCCCGCCCCGCGGCGGCACCGGCGGCAAGAGCCTCCGTGGGGTCGGGATCCCCCACGACGGCCCTCTCATAGGGCTCATCGCCGGCGAATCCCTCCGCCGCCTCGAGCTCTTCGGTGGACTCGTCGCGTCCGAACAGGCGGCGCTTCTTCTTGGGCTTCTTCGCGACCTCCTCTGCCCGCCGGTCCGAGTCGTACAGGTAGCTGCGATCATGGCCGTCTGCGTCGTCGTTCGCCGGATCGACGCCCATGAGCTGCTCCCATCCCTCCCGCAGCCGTCGGGGAATGGCGGTGAAGGGCGTGGCCGTCACAATGAGGACCGAGACGAACAGCAGGAACGAATAGACCGCAACCGGGACAGCGGGATTGATCGAGGCCATCAGCGACGAGGCGAGGAACCCCACCATCCCGCCCGCGCGGCGGAGGCTGTCGAAGCCGTCGGCCACGGATGGCAGGCCGCCGAGCACGTGGGCGAGTCCCGCTCCGGAGAAGGCCATGACGAGGAAGCCGATGCCCACCCGGTTGTTGCCGCGCTGGTCCTCCGGATGGCGGAAGAGCCTGAAGGCACAGACCCCGAGCATGAGCGGGAGCACCAGGGAAATCCACCCGAACGTCCCGTTGACCACCGCGTAGACCACATCCGGGAACCACCCGTGCCAACCCCACCACGCGAAGGTCGCGATGAACACTGCGAGGGCCAGATTGAACAGGCCGGCTCCGTCGCGCCGCGCCGCGGGATCGATGTTGCTCACGTCGGTGCCGATGCGCCTCACACCCGCACCGACGGCATGGGCGATCCCCTGCCAAGCCCCGCCGACGACGCGCGCGGGCCATGGCTGCCCGGTGTCCCTGCTGGTGACGGACGCGGATCTGCCGGATGGACGCTTGGACCCGGAGCCTGAGGCCTTGCCCTGGCTCGATCGAGGGGTGCGTGGCGCGGAGGAAGTACGGGTCGCCATGATCCCTACGGTAGCGCGAGGGGCCGACGAATCCGTGGACCTCAACGGTCCACGGCTCGGCGGCCCCTCGCGCTATAGCCCCGGTTGGCTGCTCAGGCTTCGAGCACCACCGGGATGATCATCGGCCGGCGCCGCAGCTTGCGGCTCACCCAGGTGCCGATCACACGCCGGACCACCTGCTGGAGCTGGTACGCCGTGTGGTCCGGCTTTGCGAGGATCGCTTCCTCGAGCGCCTCGTTGACCTTCGGAATGATGTCATCGAAGACGGCGTCGTCCTCCGCCACGCCGCGGGCGTGGATCTCCGGGCCGGAAACGACCTTGCCCGTCGAGCGGTTCACCACCGTGATGACCGAGATGAAGCCCTCATCGCCGAGGATGCGCCGGTCCTTGAGATCGGCATCGGTGATAGCGCCCACGCTGCTGCCGTCGACGTAGACAAAGCCCACCTCGACCTGGCCCACGATCCGAGCACGCCCGTCTGCGAGGTCAACCACCGTGCCGTTGTCGGCAAGGATCACGCTGTCCGGCTCCATCCCCGTCTCAAGGGCGAGATTGCCGTTGGCGATGAGATGGCGCGTCTCGCCGTGAACCGGCATGGCGTTGAGCGGCTCGACGATGTTGTAGCAGTAGAGGAGCTCGCCCGCCGCCGCATGGCCGGAGACGTGCACCTTGGCGTTGCCCTTGTGGACGACCTTGGCTCCGAGCTTGAGCAGCCCGTTGATGACGCGGAAGACCGCGTTCTCGTTGCCCGGGATGAGCGACGAGGCGAGGATCACCATGTCCCCCGTGCCGACTTGCACGCGATGGTCGCCGTTCGCCATCCGGGAGAGGGCTGCCATGGGTTCGCCCTGGGACCCGGTCGACATCAGGACGAGCTGGTGGTCCGGGTAGTCGTCGATGTGCTTGATGTCCACGAGAATGCCCGGCGGGACGTCAAGGTAGCCGAGCTTCGCGGCGATGGTCATATTGCGCACCATCGACCGGCCCACGAAGGCCACCTTGCGACCGTGGTGATGGGCGGCGTCGAGCACCTGCTGCACACGGTGAACATGCGAGGAGAAGCTGGCCACGATGATCCGCTTGCGCGCCTGCCCGAACAGCCGATCGAGGACCGGCCCGATCTCCTTCTCGGCGGTCGTGAACCCCGGGATGTCAGCGTTCGTCGAGTCCGCCATGAAGAGGTCCACGCCCTCTTCGCCAAGCCGGGCGAAGTGGCGGAGGTCCGTGATGCGGCCGTCGAGCGGGAGCTGGTCCATCTTGAAGTCACCCGTGTGGAGGACGGTGCCTCCGGCAGTGCGAATGAAGACAGCGAGAGCATCCGGAATGGAGTGGTTCACGGCGATGAACTCGGTCTGGAAGGGGCCGAAGTCGAGGACTTGGCCTTCTTCGACCACCCGGAGGACAGGAGTGATCCTGTGCTCCGCGAGCTTCGCCTCCACGAGCGCCAGCGTGAGCTGCGATCCGACGAGGGGGATGTCGCGGCGGTGCCGCAGGAGATAGGGGACGGCCCCGATGTGATCCTCGTGACCGTGGGTGAGCACACAGGCCACCACGTCCTGGATGCGATCCTCGATGTAGGAGAAGTCCGGGAGGATCAAGTCCACGCCGGGCTGGTGCTCTTCCGGGAAGAGGACACCGCAGTCGACGATGAGGAGCTTGCCGTCGATCTCGAAGACGGCCATGTTGCGGCCGACCTCGCCCAGTCCCCCGAGGGGCACGATCCGGAGAGTGCCCTGAGGCAGCTTCGGCGGCGTCGTCAGAACCGGGAGGGCAAGTTGGGTCATAGCTTCTTCTTTCTAGGTACAGTCCATCTAGGCAAAGTCCATTCCGGCTTCGGCCAGATCGGCTCGGATGAGGGCGAGCTCCGCGTCGCCCGGCTCCACGAGGGGAAGCCGGACGGTGGAGGTGGGCAGGACTCCCTGCCACTTGAGAACCTGCTTCGTCGCGACGGCGCCCTGCACGCGGGTCATGATGCCGCGGATCACGGGGTCGAGATCGAAGTGAATCTTTCGGGCAGTCGCGAAGTCACCGGCGAGCGCCGCGTCGACGAGGGCACGGAACTGCTTCGTGACCACGTGGGCGGTCACACTTACGACGCCCAGGGCACCAGCCGCCATCCACGGCAGCGTCAGCCCGTCGTCGCCGGAATAGACGGCGAGGTCGGTCTTTGCCAGAACCCGGGTGATGCCGCCGAAGTCCGCCTTCGCGTCCTTGAGGCCGCGGATGTTGGGGTGTTCGGCCAGCCGAAGGATCGTGTCCGTGGCGATCGGGATCCCCGAACGGCCGGGAATGTCGTAGAGCATCACGGGAAGGTCCGTCGCGGAGGCGATGCTCTCGAAGTGCGCCTGCACTCCCGCCTGGCTGGGCTTGTTGTAGTAGGGCGTCACGATCAGGAGGCCGTCGACGCCGAGCTCGGCTGCTCGCCGGGAGAGGCTGATCGAGTGGCGGGTGTCGTTCGTCCCGGTGCCGGCGATCACCTTGGCCCGGCCGCCCACGGCCTCGAGGACGACCTTGAACATCGCAAGGTTTTCCTCGTCCGTGAGGGTGGAGGTCTCACCCGTGGTGCCGGTGACCACGAGGCCATCGCATCCGTCGTCGACAAGCTTGGCCGCCAGCTGACCCGCCGCATCGTAGTCGACTTCGCCGTCCTTCGCGAAAGGCGTGATCATCGCGGTCAGAAGGGTGCCGAAAGTCTGGGTGCGGATGTCGGAGTCAGCCATGCTCAAAACGTTACCCTGTCGCCGCTCGAGATGGAGAACGGAGCGTTCGCAATTCAGCGGCGGTAACGGTCAAGCATGGAGCGGAACAGCAGCGCAGAAACCACCTCTGACCCGGTCCCCCTCGCGTGGGCCATCCGGTGCCCGTCAGGACCCCACACGCCGCTCCCGCCGCACGATGGACCCAGTGACGTTCTCCCGGCGGCGTTCGCCAGCAGCGCGAAGAAGCGGCTGTCCATGGCCCGGGCCCCGAAATGCAGGTCCAACCGCCGCTCCTCTCCCACAACGTAAACCGCGGAAGCCGCGTAGACGTCGGCACCGCTGGCCGCAGCTTCTGCGGCGTGCGACGGCTTTGCCACGTCGAAGCAGACGGCGAGAGCGATATTCCAGCCATCCACCTCGACAAGCGTGGGTCCCGAGCCCGGCTCGAAATAGTGCTGCTCGGCTCCGTGCACGTGAGTCTTCGGGGCGATGAGGGGAATGGTTCCGGGTCGGATCAGCACCGACGCGAGACGCGGCGTCCCATCCGGCTCACGGACCGCCGCGCCCAAAGCCGCGATGATTCCCATGTCCTCGCACGCGGCCTGAACTTCAGCGAGCTGGCTCGAGGGATTCGTGAGCCAGCACGCGTCGTCGTCGAGTTGCGAGAGGTCGTAACCGATGAGCGAGAGCTCGGGGAAGACGGCGATCCGCGCACCGTGCCCGTCGGCATCCTCCAAGGCCTGGACGTGCCCACCGATATTGGCAGCGATTCCGCCTTGGCTCGACTCGTATTGCACGGCTGCGACGGTGAGCTCAGCGGACATGCGGCCATCCTAGGCCATCAGGCTGTCCGCTCAGGGGGCGTGGAGGAGCGCGACAAGGCGAGCTTCGGCCGCCCTCCGCAGAGCCTCGGCCCATCCCGCCAGCTGGCCCGCAGCGAGCGAGAACCGGACGAGCTCTTCGGGACGAAGAACTTCGACGTCCACCTCGCTCAGCCTGCGCGCGAGCTCCCCGACCGTCTGCTCGCCAACCGCGAGCGGGTTCTCGATTCCCCGGGCCTCGGGATCATGTGGAGCGTCCATGCCTTCGAGCATATTCGAAGATGTGTTCGAACAACAAGGGCGTCCCCGCCCCGTGAGAGCATGAGCCCATGGCGTCTCCTCCCACGGCCGCGACGCGACTCATCGGGGTCGATCTTGCCCGCGGGACGGCATTGCTCGCCATGATGGCCACGCACATCCTGCCGACCATGGAGCCCGACCTCGCCGGGCGGATGGAGCCCACATGGATCGGCCTCGCCTTCTCGGGACGAGCCGCCGCGCTCTTCGCCGTCGTGGCGGGAATCTCCCTCTCCCTCGGCCGCGTTCCCGCTGCTGCCAACCGCCCGGGGCTCGCGCTCCGCGCACTGGTGATCGCCGTCGTCGGCCTCTTCCTCGGCGGGCTCGATGTGAACATCGCGATCATTCTGGTCCAGTACGCTGTCCTTTTCTGGTGCTCGATTCCAGCACTGAGACTCAGTCAGCGATCGCTCGGTCTCCTCGCTGGAGCATGGATCATGCTGGCCCCGGTCGCGGCGTTCATCGTGAGGCCCTGGCTTCTCGACCGCCCGGAGCCGTTGGTGCTCGGCCACAATCCAACGTGGACAGACCTCGGCGATCCCGGCAAGCTGTTGGCCGACCTCTTCGTGACCGGGAATTACCCCGTCGTTCAATGGATGGCCTATATCTTCGTGGGCTTGTGGATGGGCCGCCTGCCGCTGCGGAACTGGAGCGTCCAGGTGGGACTGCTTGTGGGAGGAGCCGCGGCCGCAGCCCTGGGGAAGGCGGCCGAGTGGGCGCTCATGGTCCCCTTGGGTGGCCATGCCGCGCTCATGGCCACGCCTCAAGCCAGCCAATGGCCGCTTGATGCCATGCTCCGGGCCGATCTGCTCGGCGTGCAGCAGACCGGCACCGTGTGGTGGCTGGCAACCGCCGCACCCCACTCGGGCACCACCCTCGACCTCCTGCACACGAGCGGCACTTCGGCATTGGCTCTCGGATTCTTCCTCCTCCTAGCCCGCATCGGGCCATTCAGCCGGACCGGGATCCTCCTCCCGCTCGCGGGCGCGGGAAGCATGACGCTCACCCTCTACACCGCCCATGTGTGGGCGGTGTCATGGAGCCAGGCCGGCGGAACACCAGGCCTTGAACGAGAGGGGCTGCTCGCCGTTCATGTCGTTGCCGCCTTGGCGATAGGGCTGCTTTTCCGAGCCAACGGCTGGAGGGGCCCGCTCGAGTGGGGGGCGCACGGCGCCTACCGTCTCGGGAACCTCAAGCAGAGGACGGCGGCGGCACCTCCCCGCCGAGGGCGCGTCAGGTAATCGTCCAGGCGACGTTCGTCTGCCGCGTCTCCCTCAGCATCTTCGAGGGGAGCCGCGGCCGGGCGACGTGCAGGTGGTTTAGCAGCCTTCGCCGTGGGGGTTGGTGGTGCAGGTTTCGGCGTAGAGCTTGACCTGGGAGCGCCAGACGGAGAGCTCCCGTGCCGGGGAGGGCACGGGGGCGGTGCCGGGGATGGGCTGGAAGGGGCCCCCGTCGACCGAGAACTGGCCGGCGTAGACGGTGGTCAGGGCCACCGTGTAGTCCCCGGTGGCGGCG
>NZ_JBQCGQ010000217.1:0-14002 GCF_051955515.1 Sinomonas sp. | reverse complement strand
GACCGTCGCTCCGGGCGCCACGTGGTGGGTGACGTCATCCCACGAGAGCGGGTAGTCCTCGGCGAGGAGGGAGACCATATGCTCCGCGCGGGTGAGGCGCGCGTCCTTGGACTTCGTGATCTCCTCGAGGAGGCCGGGGTGCGTCGGGTCCTGCAGGTAGCTGAGCACATGCACGCTGATCCCCTCCGACGTCCGGCAGGAGACCTCCATCCCGGGGACAAGGACCACGCCGAGCGCGCGGGCCGCCTGCATCGCCTCGGCCCATCCACCGGTCGAATCGTGGTCTGTGATGGCCACGGCGTCGAGTCCGGCTGCGTGCGCAGCAGCGACGAGTCCGGCCGGGGCATCGGTGCCGTCCGAGACGCTCGAATGAGCATGCAAATCGATCCTCACCCGACAACGATAGCGGCCCCGTGGGTGCAGAATGGCAGGGTGATTGCTTCAGAACCCCTGCAGCCCGCTCAGCCGATGGAGGACCGTGTGAACAACCGATCGCAGCGGCCCACGTCGGACGCCTTCAAGACGTTCATGGCGTCCCAATGGGCCCCGGCCGATCAGACCCTTCCCCAGGAGGACCCGGTGGCGGCCTTTGCAGCCCGCCGCCGGCGCGCCATCTCGGATCGTTTCCCGGGCGAGCGGCTCGTCATCCCGGCCGGCCCGCCGAAGGTTCGCTCCAACGACACGGACTACCGCTTCCGCCCACACTCTGCCTTCGCGCACCTCACGGGCCTTGGAACGGACCACGAGCCCGACGCCGTGCTCGTGCTGGAACCCGTCGAGGAGGGGATGGGCGACGACGGCGGTCACCACAGCGCGACGCTCTACTTCCGCCCGCTCGCCGGGCGCGATACCGAGCAGTTCTACGCGAATGCGCGTTCCGGCGAGTTCTGGGTGGGCCCGCGTCCCACCCTCGCGGAGCTCAAGGCACGGCTCGGGATCGAGACGGCACACCTCGACGAACTCGAGGTCGCCCTGACGAAGGGCGTCGGCGCCCGAGAGATCGGCGGGATCTCGGTCCGTCTGGTCCGGAAGGTCGACGAGAACCTCGATGCGCTCATCGACACTGCCCGCTACAACACGGCGCAGGACCCGGAAAGCCTCGACCTGAGCGAGCTCGACGAGCTCGACGACCAGCTCAAGGAGGCCCTCTCCGAGCTGCGCCTCACGAAGGACGAGTGGGAGGTGGAGCAGCTGAAGGCGGCCGTCGCGGCCACCGCGGAGGGCTTCGAGGAGATCATTCGCGCGCTCCCACGGGCCATTGGCCACCGGCGGGGCGAGCGCGTCGTCGAGGCGGCGTTCTTCGCGAAGGCCCGCGAGGAAGGCAACGACCTCGGCTACGAGACGATCGCGGCCGCCGGCAACCACGCCACCATCCTCCACTGGATCACCAACAGCGGGGCCGTCGAAGACGGTGAACTCCTGCTCGTCGACGCCGGGGTCGAGGCCGAGTCCCTGTATACGGCCGACGTGACCCGGACCGTGCCCGTGAATGGACGGTTCACCGAGGTCCAGCGGAAGGTCTACCAAGCTGTCCTGGACGCGGCCGACGCCGCCTTCGCCGCCGCCCGCCCGGGCGTCAAGTTCCGCGAGGTGCACGCCGCCGCGATGAAGGTCCTCGCCGCGCGGCTCGAGGAATGGGGGCTCCTCCCCGTCAGCGCAGAGGAAGCGCTCTCACCCGAGGGCCAGCAGCACCGGCGCTGGATGCCGCACGGGACCAGCCACCATCTGGGGCTCGATGTCCATGACTGTGCCCAGGCCCGCGCAGAACTGTACCTGGACGGCGAGCTCACCCCCGGCATGGTCTTCACCATCGAGCCCGGGCTCTACTTCAAGGCGGAAGACCTCGCGGTCCCGGAGGAGTACCGCGGTATCGGCGTGCGCATCGAGGACGACATCCTCATGACCGACGACGGCCCCGTGAGCCTGAGCGCCGCACTCCCCCGCAAGCCGGACGAGGTCGAGGCGTGGATGGCCGCGCTGCTCAAGGGCTGACCGCCTCTGGCAAACACTCCCGCGGGACTCAGCGCTCGCCGCGCGAGGCGGCGTCGCCGTCGTCGTTCTGGTTGGCGCCACCCTCGTGTGCCTGCTCAGCCTCCTCACCGTGCGGCTGCACGGGATACTCGGGCTGCTGTGGGCGATCCTGGTCGATGCGGACGCCGTACTGCGGGCGGCCGTCGGGCAGGTCCTGATAGCCGGACCCGGTGCGCGGCGGCTGCGACTGCTGCTCCTCGTCGCGCGGCTGCCCCGGCTCCTGGGCGGGGTGGTGGACGCCGTAGGGATCGGTCCAGCCGGAGGGGCGCTGGGGCTCATGCTGCTGCGGGTCGTGCCACTGCGGCTGGTTCTGACCCCAGCCCTGGGTGTCATGACCGGCCGGGCCCTGATGGGCCGACGGATCCTGCCACGGCTGCTGGCCGCCCCAGCCGGTCTGGCTCTGGCCCATCGGGAGCTGGTGCAGCAGCCGGCGGGCCTCAGCCGCGGCCTCGAACGCGACGACGACGTCGTAGCTCGTGGGCACGACCTGGCTCGTCGAGGTGAAGTCCCGCTTGCCGCGCTGCATCGCGTAGGTGACGATGCCGAACAGCATGAAGAACGCCGCGCCCATGAGCACCGAGGTGATGATCGAGAAGTAGCCCGCTCCCGAAGAGAAGAAGGAGAGGAGCACCCCGACGAAGAGGCCGAACCACATGCCGCTGAGGGCGCTGTTGAGCGCGACCCGCGGGTAGCTCAGACGGCCCGTGACCCGTTCGACGAGCTTGAGGTCGTTGCCGACGATGGCCACGAGCTCCACGGGAAACTGCTGGTCCGCGAGGTAGTCGACCGCCTTCTGGGCATCGAGGTAGGACGTGTACGATCCGATGACGTCTCCCTGGGGCAGGGACCTCGCCTGATCGATGGGGCGGGGTGACCCGAAGATGTTCGACATGCCTTTATTCTTACAAGAGAAGCGCCCCACGGCCTGTGTTTCCGCTCAGAGTGAGCACGGTCTTGCCTCTGGAGTAGCCTAGGGGCGTGAGCCCCATTCCCACCCGTGTGTTCGTTGCCAGGCTGCTGGGCCTCGACGTCTTCGACCCCCTCGGGGACCGGGTGGGCCGCCTCCGTGACGTCGTCGTGATCGCCCGCGGGCAGCGCGCACCGCAGGCCGTCGGCATCGTCGTCGAGGTCCCCGGGAAGCGACGGGTCTTCGTCCCCATGACCCGCGTCACGTCGATGGATCAGTTCCAGGTCATCACCACCGGGCTCGTCAATCTGCGCCGCTTCGAACAGCGTGGCGCGGAAATGCTCGTGCTCGGCGACCTCTTCGATCACCGCGTGACTCTCCTCGACGACGGGTCGCAGGGCACGGTGGAAGACGTCGCCGTGGACCAACAGCGCAACGGCGACTGGCTCGTCAGCAAGCTCTTCGTCCGGAAGGAGACTCCGGGCCGGGGGCTCCGGAGCCTGCGGCGGGGAGGAACGCTCCTTCTGGACTGGGACGAGGTGCGCCTCGACACGCGCGCTGGCACGCGAGCTGCGACGCACTTCCTGGCGAGCCACGAGGACCTGCGGCCGGCGGACTTCGCCGACGCCATCCAGGAGATGAGCGATCGGCGGCGGTTCGAAGTCGTGGCAGAACTCCAGGACGAGCGCTTGGCCGACGTCCTGCAGGAGCTGCCGGAGGACGATCAGGTCGAGATCCTCTCCTCGCTCGACAATGAGCGCGCGGCGGACGTCCTCGAGGAGATGGATCCCGATGACGCGGCTGACCTCCTCGCCGACCTTCCGGCAGACAAGGCCGAGGAGCTGCTCCAGCTCATGGAGCCCGAGGAGGCCGACGACGTCAGGCGGCTCCTGCAGTACGACGAGGGCACTGCGGGCTCGATCATGACGCCGGTCCCGGTCGTGCTGCCCCCCGAGGCGACCGTCGCGGACGCGCTGGCCCACGTGCGCCGCGAGGAGCTCAGCCCTGCCCTCGCGTCCGCCGTGTTCATCTGCCGCCCCCCGCTCGAGACCCCCACGGGCCGCTATCTGGGGACGGTCCACATCCAGCAGCTCCTGCGCAGCGCCCCGCCTGAACAGCTGGGGTCTATCGTGGACAAGGGCCTCGAGCCGGTCTCCGACCTCGCGCCCCTCAACGACGTGGCCCACGCCATGGCGCAGTACAACCTCAACTCGCTCGCCGTCGTCAACGCGGACGGCCGGCTGGTCGGGGCCGTCACGGTCGACGACCTCCTGGACCATCTCCTGCCCGATGACTGGCGCGCCCATGACGACGGCGCACCGCTGAAGAAGGTGGGAGGAAGCTTTGGCTGAGCCCCGCAAACTGCTCCCCGGCCTCGACACTCCCCTCGAGAGCCGAGCCCGCCTCTTCCCGGTCTTCACTCCGAACCCGGACGCCTTCGGCCGGTTCGCGGAGCGCTTCGCGCGCTACATGGGCACCCCGCAGTTCCTCGTCTACATGACGCTCTTCTGCGTCCTGTGGCTCGGTTGGAACACGTTCGCTCCTGAGCCGCTGCAGTTCGATCCAAAGGCGCTCAACTACACGCTCCTGACGCTCCTCCTCTCGCTCCAGGCCTCGTACGCTGCGCCACTGATCCTGCTCGCGCAGAATCGTCAGGACGACCGTGACCGCGTGCAGATCGAACAGGACCGCTCGCGCAACGAACGCAACCTCGCGGACACCGAGTACCTCACGCGGGAGCTGGCCTCGCTCCGGCTCGCGATGCGGGAGGTGGCGACGCGCGACTTCGTGCGCTCCGAGCTCCGCGCGGAGCTGCGGGCGATCATCGAGGAACTGACCGAGCGTGACTCCGTGTCCGATGCCCCGCAGCGTCGGCGCAAGGACAAGAAGGAACGCGGCAACCGCGTCGAAGCCGGGGAGACCGGAGCGCTCGAGACCGCGGACGCCAAGCCGGCGAGAGCCGAGAGGACCGAGCAGAAGTGACGCTCCCCGACGAAGCGGCCGTGCGCGCTGCGCTCTCGACCGTGATCGATCCCGAGCTGCGGCGCCCCATCGACGAGCTGGGCATGCTCGCCGGCGTCGAGGTCGACGGCGGCACCGTCACCGCGCGCGTCCTGCTCACCATTTCCGGCTGTCCCCTCCGCGGCACGATCGATGCCGATGTCCGCCGCGCACTGCGCGACGTGCCCGGGGTCCGGGAGGTCGTCGTCGATCTGGACGTCATGACCCCTGAGCAGCGCCAGGCCCTCAGGGACCGGCTCCGTCCCGAGCGCGGCATTCCGTTCAGCCGCCCCGAATCCCTGACCAAGGTCTACGCCGTGGCGAGCGGGAAGGGCGGAGTCGGGAAGTCCTCCGTCACCGTCAACCTGGCCTGCGAGCTCGCCGCGCAGGGGCTGCGGGTCGGCATCGTCGACGCGGACGTGCATGGATTCTCAGTGCCAGCCCTGTTGGGGATCATGCAGGCCCCCACGCAGGTGGACGACATGATCCTGCCGCCCGTCGCGCACGGGGTGAAGGTCATCTCGATCGGCATGTTCGTCACAGGCAACCAGCCTGTCGCGTGGCGGGGGCCCATGCTGCACCGCGCCCTCGAGCAGTTCCTCACCGACGTCTACTTCGGCGACCTCGACGTGCTGTTCCTCGACCTGCCGCCCGGCACGGGTGATATTGCGATCTCGGTGTCCCAGCTCCTGCCGAACGCGCAGCTGCTGATCGTGACGACTCCTCAGGCGGCGGCCGCCGACGTGGCCGAGCGCGCAGGATCGGTGTCCTCGCAGACCGGGCAGAGCGTGGCCGGAGTCGTGGAGAACATGTCCGGGATGACGCTCCCGGACGGGACCGTTCTCGAGGTCTTCGGCAGTGGTGGAGGACAGCGCGTCGCCGAACGGCTGTCCGAGACTCTCGGCTCGTCGGTCCCGCTGCTCGGTCAGGTCCCACTCGACGTGGGCCTCCGCGAAGGGGGCGACGCCGGAGTCCCCATCGTGCTGCGGGACCCGCGATCGCCGTCGGCGGTCGCGCTCAAGGCCGTTGCCGCCCAACTCGCCTCGGCACCGCGGGGCCTCGCAGGGCGGAGCCTCGGCGTCTCGCCCCGCTAGCGGGAAGACTAGGTTGCGTCGGAGTCGAAGGGCGCTGTCTGGCCCGGCGCGAGCCGCTCGACCACTCGCGTGGCGGGAGCACCCGAGGGGACGCCTGGGGCGACTCCGCCCGGCGCCTCTGCTGGCGCTGCTGCATCTGCCTCCGCAGCCGCAGTCTGGGCTGCTGCGGCTGCCTGCGTCCCTGGCTCCTCTTCGAGCAGCGCGTCACGAATGATCTTCCGTGGGTCGTACTGCCGCGGATCGTACTTGCGCCAGTCGACCTCGTTGAGGTCGACGCCGGTCTCCTCCTTGAGCTGCTCGCGAGCACCAGACGCCATGCGGCGGATTTCCCGGACGATGTTGGTCAGCTTCTGCGTGTATTCGGGCAGACGCTTGGGGCCGATCACCAGGACAGCGATGACCAGCAGGATGAAGAGCTCATTCATTCCGGGCACGATCGAAGATTACCTTCCTCCTGCATGCACGGACGATTCGATCCCCTTCGGGGCGCCGTGACTAGGGACGGCCAGCAGCGTTGAGCACCAGATGGAGGCCGCGGGCCAGGCGGTCAACAGGACTTTCGGAGGCGTTGGGCGCCGGAGCGGGGGCGGTCGACGGCGGGCCCATGAGCTCGGCCGTCTCGGCCATGGGGAAGTCCGAGGCGAGGACCGTGGTCCGCGGCGGCGTTCCGCCGGTGCCCGACGGGCGTTGCTCCATGAGCGAGATCCGGTGCGCTCCGTCGCCTAGGCGCAGCACGAGCGTGGGCACGCCGTTGAGAATGTAGCCCTCGGCGGACTCGACGTGGAGCCCGCCTCGCTCGAGTTCGGGACAGTTCCACCCGGCAGCGGACAGGGCATGCAGGTCGTCGGCGGTGAGCGTGCGCCCCACGCCGTTGATCCCGATGGCGCTCGGCCAACCTGCCGTCGGCGATACCGATGCCGGGTCTCCGGCCACGGCGTAGGCCGTCACGGCGAGGGCGGCGAGAGCCGTCGCGGCGCCCGCAACCGCCACCCCCGCGGTCCGGAGAAAGCGGCCCCGCGGTTCGGCTGCCTCGGCCAGTTCGGCCTCGAGGGCCAACTGGCGGGTCTGCTCCATGAGGCGCTGCGTCAGGGACGGGCTTGCGCTCGGCACAGGGGCCCCCCTCAGCGCGGCGAGATACCGTCTCTCAGTCTCCAGCGCACCCCTGCACTCTGGACAGACGCTGAGGTGCGCGGGATCGCCGGGGTGCTCCCCCACGCCCCCGAACGCGCCTCCTGGCCGTCGTGAGCCCATGCTCCGCCTCAGCGCAAGCCCGCGACGCGGGGAAGGGACAGGCGTGGCTTCCCCGCACCCCGGCGGGGATCACGATGCGCGAGCTTCTCGCGCAGCAGCGTGCGGCCGCGGTGGATGCGGGAGCGGACGGTGCCGAGCTTGACGCCGAGCGCGGCGGCTACCTCGTCGTAGGAGAGGCCTTCGAGGTCGCAGAGGACGACGGCGGCACGGAAGTCCGGCGGGAGCTCCTCCAGAGCGGCTTGGACGTCGAGGTCAAGGTTGTTCATCTCGTAGCTGCGCTCGGGGCCCGGCTCCCGGCCGGGAATGCGCGCCTCCGCGTCGTCCGCAAGGGCGTCGAAGCGGATGCGGTTCTTGCGCCGCGCCTGATCGAGGAAGAGATTCGTGGTGATGCGGTGCAGCCAGCCATCGAGCGTGCCCGGCTTGAAGTTCTCGAGCGAGCGGAACACGCGGACGAAGACCTCCTGCGTGAGGTCTTCTGCGTCGTGCTGGTTTCCGGTCAGGCGATACGCAAGTCGATACACCTTCGCGGAATGCTGGGAGACGACGTCTTCCCACGTTGGAGGAACCCAGTCTGCGGGGGCCGGCTCGGAGGGTGTCTGGGGGTTCGCAGCACGTTGCGTCAGCACGTCCACACACCTCACCTTCACTGCATCGGCGGCCGCACCTGTGCTGTGGAACTCTGATCCACGACGCAGCCGCTGCGGACCATCAGTCTGACAGGCCTTTCTGGGCGTTCGCTGATCATTCAGCCAAGAGCGTAGCGCTTCGCGTACCCTCCGAGGCGATAGGCTTGAGCCATCCCCGAACCGAAAGCGTTTCTCCATGACCGACAAGTCCGCAAGCTGGTCCTACGCCGAGGGGCTTGCCGCTGAGGACACCGTCGTGGCCCGCGCGCGCGAGCGCTCCCTCGAGCTGGGCGTGGCTCCCGTATCCCCCGGCGTCGGCGCCGTCCTGACAGTACTCGCCTCGACATCGAAGGCACAGTCCGTCGTCGAGGTCGGAACCGGCGCTGGCGTCTCCGGGGTGTGCCTCCTGCGCGGGCTTCCCGGCCGCTCCACGTTCACGACCATCGACACGGACGTCGAGCACCTCAAAGCTGCCCGCCAGGCCTTCACGGAGGCCGGAGTCCCCTCCAACCGCGTCCGCGCCATCCCTGGCCGGGCCCACGCGGTGCTGCCACGGCTGAACGACTCCGCCTACGACCTCGTCTTCATCGATGCGGACAAGGCCGGAACCCTTGTCTACGCCGACGAGGCGGTTCGCCTCCTGCGGCCCGGCGGCCTGCTGGTCATCAACGACGCCCTCGACCATGACGGGGTGACGAATCCCGTCCACCGCGAGCCGGCCGCGGTCCGCCTGCGGGCGCTGCACCGCAGGATGCTCGAGGACGAGAGGCTTGCCACCGCCCTCGTGCCGACGGGCGAGGGTCTCCTTCTCTCCTCGAGGCGCTGAAAGGCCGGTACCCTGTGCGGGCACCGGCCTTGCGTTCAGGCTGGATGGGTGACTTCAGGTCACTCGGTCACGCCGACGAGGCACTCCTTGAGCTGAGCAGCCTCCTCCGCATTGAGCTCGACCACGAGGCGCCCGCCACCTTCGAGGGGAACCCGCATGATGAGGCTGCGGCCCTCCTTGGTGACCTCCATCGGGCCGTCGCCGGTACGCGGTTTCATGGCTGCCATCTAAACTTCCCCTCCAGTAGTGTGCCCGCACGAATCTGCGGGCTGTCGGACGCACCGCCGGTCACCAGAGTGATTCGGGGCCTCGCCACCTTGTACTTGACCTTTACATTATCAGTCGGCATACCGAGGGGTAGCCAAGCACGCCGGTCACGGCGGCCAGTCGCCGCCGCCCGGCAGCTCTGACCAGTCCCACAGCCAGACGACCCACACGATCTGCAGCAGGACGAACATGATGAGCACGGTTCCGCGGTAGGCGCGGGAGCGCGAGAGCGTGGCACCGGCGAGCGCCAGCGGAAAGAACGGCAGCATCATGCGGAAGGTGCTGGACTGCGGGTAAAGGAACGCCAGGAGGTACAGGGCGTAGGCGGCGCACCAGAGCCTCAGCTCGACTCCGATGAGCTTCACCCGAGCGCTCGTGAGGTAGAGGACGACGACGGCCACGAGCGCGAAGGGGGCGAGCACCCCGAGCACGGGTCCGAAGAGGAAGCGCCCGGTGTCGAACCAGGGCATGAACGGCACTAGGTCGCTGCCCCGCCAGACGGCCTCGGTGTCCGTGTACGCGGTCATGACTCCCGTGGCGGCCCACGCAATCGCCGGCCACGCGAGGGCGGACAGGGCCGAGGCGACCGTGAGCACACCCAGACGGACCAGCAGTAACTCTCCGGCGCCGGAAGACTGCCGCCGCCAGGGGGCCCACCGAACGAGGAACAGCACCGCGAGCGCCGCGGCGAGCGGGACGCCGACGGGGCGGGTCAGGCAGGCGAGGGCGACGACGGGAATCGCTGCCAGAAATCGTCTCTCGACGATCCAGAGGAGGGCCCACGCAAGGAAAGCAGTCCCGAGGGACTCGGCGTACGGAACCTGCAGGATCGCCGAGACGGGGAAGAACGCGAAGAACGCGACTGCCCACAGCGCGTCGCCGTGCCCGGAGAAGTGCCTGAAGAGCTTGAAGATGAGCAGGGCAGCCGCGAAGCCGGAGGCGAGAGCCACCAGCTGGGCAACGATCTGCCACGGCACCGTGGTGGTCGCCGATAGCGCCCGGACCAGATAGGGGAACACCGGATAGAAGGCCCAGGCGTTCTCGGTGACCGTGCCGGACGACGATCTCGGCAGAACGCTCGGATACCCGTTCTGGACGATCCGCCCGTACCACTCCGAATCCCAGATCTGCAGGAAATGGAAGTAGTCCGGCTGCGGGGGGAACCAGGGGTTGGTGCCCTGCTGGAGGGCGGCCGCAGCGAAGACCGCGAACGAGACGACGCGCGAGGCTGCGAAGACCAAGACCACCTGCGCCCACCAGGCGCGGCGCCCGAACCAGAAGCCAGCCCTCCGCGCGCCCGCCGCCAGCGCCGCATGCACCCCTCTGGAAGCACCGGTGGACGACGCCGCACCGCGGCGCGCTTCGAGGCCCTTGCTCATTCCGAGGCCTCGACCTCGGGTCGATCGAGGTCCTTGAGGTTCGCGATCTCCCGGTCCTGATCGGCGATCCGATTCCGCAGCCGTTCAAGCACCTCATCGACCTGATCCATGCGGTAGCCGCGGAAGGCCAGGGAGAAGCGCACCCTGTCGACGTCGTCCGCCGTCGGGCGTTCGGGGAGCACGACGGGAGGAAGCCCGGACGCGGGCTCCTCGAGGCCGCCGTCGAGCTCTGCGGGAAGCGGACGGCCGCGCGCCACGGCCACGCCGAGCCACACGAGCGCCCCGGCGATGACGATGGCGAGGAAGACGAGGAAGAGGCTCACTCGCCGTCAGCCTTCTCAGGCGACCACACGTCTTCCTCCTCTTCCTCCGCGGAGCCGAACATCCCTCCGCGCCGTTCCTGGGTCTCGCCGCGCAGGCCGGCCAAGGCGAGGTCCACCGCGTCCTCGGCGGTGTCGGTGATCTGGATGAGCTCAAGGTCCTCAGGCGAGATCATTCCCTCGTTGAGGAGCGTTTCCTTGAGCCAGTCGACCAGCGGCCCCCAGAATTTGGAACCCACCAGGACGATGGGGAAGGACGTGACCTTTCCCGTCTGGACGAGGACCATGGCTTCGAAGAGCTCGTCGAGCGTGCCCAAGCCCCCGGGGAGCACCACGAAGCCGTGCGCGTACTTCACGAACATCGTCTTGCGGGCGAAGAAGTACCGGAAGTTGACGCCGAGGTCCACCCACGGATTGAAGCCGGTCTCGAACGGAAGCTCAATCCCCAGCCCGACGGACGTTCCGGAGCCATCCACCGCCCCGCGGTTGGCGGCCTCCATGGAGCCCGGTCCCCCGCCCGTGATGACGGCAACGCCCTCGCGGGCGAGCAGGCGCCCGATCTGAACCCCGGTCTCGTAGTAGTCGCTCCCGGGAAGGGTGCGGGCCGATCCGAAGATGCTGATGGCCGGGCCGAGCTCCGCCAGGGCGCCGAAGCCTTCCACGAATTCGCTCTGAATTCTCATCACGCGCCACGGATCCGTGTGGACGAATCGGCCCGCCCCGTGAGTGTCCAGAAGATGCTGGTCGGACGTGCCCTGAAGCGCTTGGCGCCGCCGCAGTTCGAGCGGGCCCTTGCGCCTCGAGGGGACGGATCGATCGTCGCGGCGCGGTGATTCCGTGGTCATGCCTCAAGGCTAACCGTCTCGCTTGAATCACGATTGGAGCAGCCCCGTTCCCGCTCGGCACCGTGAAGCGTTATCTCGGTTACATTGGCCCTATGACAACCGAAGCACCCTCGGCTCCCCTCGTCTCTGTCCAGAGCGTGAACAAGCACTATGGCCAGCTTCACGTTCTCAAGGACATCAATCTCGACGTCCGCAAAGGCGAGGTCGTCGTAGTGATCGGCCCGTCAGGGTCGGGCAAGTCGACCCTCTGCCGTGCGATCAACCGGCTCGAGACGATCGAATCCGGCTCCATCTATATCGACGGCAAAAAACTCCCCGAAGAAGGCAAGGAACTCGCCCGGCTGCGCGCCGACGTGGGGATGGTGTTCCAGTCCTTCAACCTCTTCGCGCACAAGACGATCCTCGAGAACGTCACCCTCGGCCCCATCAAGGTCAAGGGCGTGAACAAGGCGGCGGCGGAGAAAGAGGCGATGTCGCTCCTCCAGCGGGTCGGCGTCGAGCACCAAGCCCCCAAGCTCCCTGCCCAGCTGTCCGGCGGCCAGCAGCAGCGCGTAGCCATCGCCCGCGCCCTCGCGATGAAGCCCAAGGTCATGCTCTTCGACGAGCCGACCTCGGCCCTCGACCCCGAGATGATCAACGAAGTGCTGGATGTCATGGTCGAACTCGCGCGTGAAGGGATGACCATGATCGTGGTCACGCACGAGATGGGCTTCGCCCGGAAGGCCGCCGACCGGGTGGTCTTCATGGCGGACGGGCAGATCGTCGAGCAGGCGGCGCCCGAAGAGTTCTTCACCAACCCGCAGAGCAGCCGAGCCAAGGACTTCCTCTCCAAGCTGCTCACGCACTGACCACGCACCCACGGGCCTCCGGCCCACGAGAAAGGAATGCTGCAATGGCACTCTTCCGCACCAAGAAGGCCGTGCTCGCTGCCGCAACCGCTGCTCTCGCTCTTGCTCTGAGCGCGTGCGGCGGTTCGGGAGGATCAGGCGGTTCGGGTGGCGGCGCCGAGCCCTCGGCCTCGGCGCCCTACACGGTCGCCTCGAACGTCTCGCTCACCGGCAGCCCCACCTTCGACAAGATCAAGTCGAATGGCAAGGTCCGCATCGGCGTCAAGCAGGACCAGCCGGGCCTCGGCTTCATGGACGCCGCGACCGGGCAGTACAGCGGCTTCGACATCGAGATCGCGAAGTGGATCGCCGCGTCCCTGGGCTACGGCGCCGACAAGATCGAGTTCAAGCCGATCCCGTCCGCCAACCGTGAATCGGCGATCCAGAACGGCGACATCGACTACTCCGTCGGCACCTACTCCATCACCGACTCGCGCAAGAAGCAGGTCGATTTCGCCGGCCCGTACTTCATCACGGGTCAGGGCCTTCTGGTGAAGAAGAGCAACACGACGATCAACAGCGACAAGGACATCGCCGGCAAGACCGTGTGCTCGGCGACGGGTTCGACCCCGCTCCAGAACATTCAGAAGAACTACCCGCAGACCAAGGCGCAGTCCTTCGACACGTACTCGCAGTGTGTTGACGCCCTGAAGAACGGCCAGGTCGACGCGGTGACCACTGACCAGGCCATCCTCCTCGGCTACGCGGCGCAGGACCCCGACAACCTCAAGGTCGTGGGCCAGCCGTTCACCACCGAAAAGTACGGAGTCGGCCTCCCCAAGGGTGATACCGCTCTGCGGAAGTTCATCAACAACGTGTTCACCAACGGCAAGGACACCTGGCAGAAGATCTACGATTCGACGCTCGGCAAGTCTGGCACGAAGGTCGAGCAGCCCGCCGTCGACAACTACTGACAGGCGGACGGTGGGCGGGGCGCGCGGCGTCCCGCCCACCGTGCTGTTCTAGAAAGAGAAGGCTGATATGAGCACTCTCCTCAACAATCTGGACGTCTTCACGACCGGATTCCGCACGACGATCATCCTGTTCCTAGTCTCCGGGTTCTTCGCGCTGATCCTGGGCACGATCGTCGGGGCCATGCGCGTCTCGCCGATCCCGGCACTTCGCGCGTTCGGCACGCTGTACGTCAACATCGTCCGCAATACGCCGCTGACCCTCGTCCTGTTCTTCTTCGCGTTCGGCTACCCGAAGCTCGGACTCCCGGAGATCGACTTCACTGTCTCGGCCATCGTGGGGTTGAGCATTTACACGGCGAGCTACGTCGCCGAAGTCCTCCGCTCGGGTGTCAACACCGTCCCCGTGGGTCAAGCCGAGGCTGCGCGCGCCATCGGGCTGCCGTTCAGCCAGACCCTCAGGCTCATCGTTCTCCCGCAGGCGTTCCGATCGGTGCTGCCGCCCCTCTTCAGCGTGCTCATCGCGCTCCTGAAAAACACCACCGTGGCGGCAGGGTTCTCGGTGTATGAGGCCGGGGCGATCCGGGCCTATCTTGCGGAACGTGGCGAGCCGGCGCTCGTGGTGCTGCTCTGGGTCGCCTTCATCTTCGTGATCCT
>NZ_JBQCGQ010000216.1:0-15705 GCF_051955515.1 Sinomonas sp. | reverse complement strand
GACCCCCCGCAACGCGGGCGGGCGGTGCCCGGCAGGCCGCCCACGGCCAGCGATAGGCGCGATGAGCGGGTAGACGTCAGCGGACGCCCACGCGGTCCACGACGAAGATGAGCGACTCGTTGGGACCGATGGCCCCGCCGGCGCCCCGGGAGCCATACGCCAGGTCCGACGGAATCTCGAGACGGCGGCGCCCGCCGAGCTTCATGCCGAGGAGGCCCTGATCCCAGCCTTGGATCACCTGACCGACACCCACACGGAAATCGAGCGGGGCGCCACGGTTCCAGCTCGAGTCGAACTCCTCGCCACTGGACCAGGCCACGCCCACATAGTGAGCCGAGACCGTGTCGCCCGGAGCAACCTCGCGCCCGTCGCCCTCGATGAGGTCGATGATCTTGAGCTCGGTAGGCACGGGGCCCTCGGGGAACTCGATCTCCGGCTTCTGCCGGTCGTACTGACGCTGTCCGAAGGACATGGCACTTCCTCTCAGTGGTGGCGTTGCGTGATGCGGTGAAGCATTATTTGATGCCGAGGATGTCGACGACGAACACCAGATCGCCCTTTGCCTGGCCCTGCTGCTGGTCCCCATACGCCTGCGCTGCCGGGATCACCAACAGGACCCGGGAGCCGACCGTCTTGCCCGTGAGCCCCTTGGTCCACCCCTCGATGACTTGGCCGAGGCTGAACGTTGCGGGAGTTCCGCGGTCGTAGCTCGAATCGAACTTCGTCCCGTCGGAGAGATTGACGCCGACGTAGTTCGCGACGATGGTGTCGCTGGCCTCGACGGCGGCGCCCTTGCCCTTGATCAGGTCCTGGGCGACGACGTCGGTCGGCTTTGCGACGCCCTTGACGTCGATCTGCGGCACGCCCTTGGAATCCTCGGTTACCTTGGGCAGGCCCGCAGGAGGTGTGACGGTGTCGCCTTCGGGCTTTGACAGCGGTGCAGGAACGTCCTTCGCATCCGTGATCTTGAGGATGAGTAGAGTCGTCGTGTTGTCTCCGCCCTGCTCCGGGTCGACCGGCGGAGTCGCGTACGCGAGGTAGGAGCCGACCTTCGCCCCCAGAAGGGCGTTGTACAGCACGCTGTTCTGCTGCTGAAGGCTGTCATCCACCGGCACCTTCTGCGACTCGCCGCTCGCGAACGTGTCTCCGAGCACGCTGCCGTCGGTTCCCTTGAGCGCGAGGACACTCACCACAGCGTCCTGCCCCGCCTTGATCGCGGCGCCTGTCCCGTCCTGGACGGTCTTCACAGTGAGGCTGGACACCGTGAGCGGCTTGGCGAAATCGACGGTCGGCGCCTTCGCCGCCGGAGTCACCTTGAGGGAGCTCAAGGCGTTGAGGTCGCCTGCGTTCTGGCTCGTGGGCTGGCTGGACGAGGGGCTGGACGAGCTGCCAGAGGCGCACCCCGCGAGAAGCAGGGCGAGGGGCAGTAAGAGCGCAAGGAGTCGGCGCACTGATCAACTTTCCTGTGAAGTCTGCACCACAACGGTGGCGGCGGTCAGGGCCCGAAGGCCTCTCCTAGCGTAGCGGCTCAGCCTGTGAAGAATGTCTGGGGGTTAGCCGGCGAAGGGTCTCAGCGTCTCGAGGAGCTCGTCGACGCGGGAGTCCTCGTTCGAGAAGGGATCCTTGCAGAGGATGGTGTGGTGCGCCCGATCGTTGAGCTTGAGGTGGACCCAGTCAACGGTGTAGTCGGCGCCTGCGGCCTGGGCGGCCTGGACGAACCGCCCGCGGAGCCGTGCGCGGGTGGACTGGGGCGGGGTCTCCATCGCGGTCTGGATCGCCGCCTCGTCAACGAGGCGGGCCGCCTCACCCCGCTTCTGCAGCAGGAAGAACAGGCCGCGCTCCGGGCTGATGTCGTGGTAGGTCAGATCGAGCTGCGCGACCCGCGCAGAGTCGAGGTCCACATCATGCTTCGAGCAGTAGGTATCGATGAGCTTCTTCTTGATGGCCCAGTCGACCTCCTTGTCGATCAGGGACGTGTCCCCGCTCTCCACAGCCGAGAGCGTGCGCTCCCACAGGTCCAGAATCCGGGGGACGTGCGGGGTGTGCGCTCCGTACTGCTCGACGAACTGGGTGGCCTTCTCGAGGTACACCCGCTGCATGTCGATGGCGGTCAGTTCCGTACCGTTGGCGAGGCGGACGACGGCGCGTCCCGACAGATCGTGGGAGATCTCGCGGATGCTTCGGATCGGGTTCTCCATGCGCAGGTCGCGCATGATGACGCCGGCCTCGATCATGCGGAGCACGAGATCCACGGTGCCGATCTTCATCATCGTGGTCGTCTCGGACATCGTCGAATCGCCGACGATCACGTGGAGCCGACGGAAATGCTCCGCGTCCGCATGCGGCTCGTCCCTCGTGTTGATGATCGGACGAGACCTCGTCGTCGCCGAGGACAGGCCCTCCCAGATGTGATCCGCACGCTGCGAGAACGCGTAGATCGGTCCATGCGGAGTCCGGAGGACCTTGCCCGCACCGCAGAGGAGCTGCCGCGTCACGAGGAACGGGATCAGGATCTCGGCAAGCCGAGAGAACTCGGTCCGCCGCGGGATGAGGTAGTTCTCATGGCTGCCGTACGAGTTGCCGGCGGTGTCCGTGTTGTTCTTGAACAGGTAGACGTGGCCGTCGAAGCCCTCTTCCCGCAACCGCTTCTGCGCCTCGTCGATCAGGTCGACGAGGATGCGCTCCCCCGCCCGGTCGTGGGCCACCAGCTGTGCCACATCGTCGCATTCGGCCGTCGCGTACTCGGGATGCGACCCCACGTCCAGATAGAGGCGGGAGCCGTTGCCGAGGAACACGTTCGAGGAACGGCCCCAGCTCACCACCTTGCGGAACAGGTAGCGCGCGACTTCCTCAGGGGCCAGCGGCCGGCCCTGAGGGCTCGAGTAGGCGATCCCGAACTCGGTCTCGACGCCGAAGATGCGACGGTCCACGCGGCTCCTCTCGGACTAGATCGGCCCCGTCAGGAGCTCATTGAGCTCGTCCGGGGTGATGCGGCGAAAAGCGCGGCGGACGCCGCGCTCGGTCTCGGAGTTCCTGTCCAGGACAGCGACTTCGAGGGAGAGCTGGGTCTCGGTCCGATCCTCGCGCAGCGCTCGTGCCGCGAGCTGGATCGCCTCCCGATACGAGGCCTCCGCGCTCCATCCGTCGATCACGGCTTCGGCGACGCGCTCCGCCGCGCCGCCCATGACCACGAAGCGGCGCTCATCAGCGATGGAGCCGTCGAAGGTGAGGCGGAAGAGATGGTCCGAGCCGACGTCGTGCCCTACTTCCGCCACGGTGAGCTCAACCTCGAAGGGCTTCTGCTCAGCGGTGAAGACCGCTCCAAGGCTCTGTGCGTACACGCTCGCGAGGCCGCGTCCAGTCACGTCCACCCGATCGTACGAGTACCCGCGGACATCGGCGTAGCGGACCCCGGCCTGCCGGAGGCTCTCGAACTCGTTGTACTTGCCGACGGCGGCGAAGGCGATCTTGTCGTAGATCTCGCCGATCTTGTGGAGCGAGGGCGAGGGATTCTCGGCGACGAGCGCAATTCCCTCGCGACAGCTCAGAACGACGACGGACCGGCCGCGCGCGATGCCCTTCCGCGCGAAGTCGGCACGATCCTTCATCACCTGCTCTGGCGCGACGTAGAACTGCTGGGTCATGTCAGGCCTCCCGCCCGGCGATACTGCGCTGCTCCAAGATGTCGCCCGCGATCTCTGCGAGCTCGTGCTCGGGCGCGCGGCGGTGACCCGTCCGCGTGACGGAATAGACGACTGGCCAGAGCTGGCGGAGGGGGTCCGGTCCTCCGGTTGCCGTGTCGTCGTCGGCAGCATCGAACAGAGACTCGACGGCGACGCGCACAGCCTGGGCCTCGGAAAGCCCAGGGCGCCAGAGCTTCTTGAGGGCTCCCCGCGCGAAGACCGATCCGGAGCCGACCGAATGATGCTCGGGCTCCTCGTAGCGCCCGCCGGTCACGTCGTAGGAGAAGATCCGTCCCACGCCTTCGTCCAGATCGAAGCCCGCGAACAGCGGCACGACCGCAAGCCCCTGGAGCGCAAGTCCGAGGTTCGAGCGGATCATGGCCCCCAGTCGCGTTGCCTTGCCTTCAAGGCTGAGGAGCGTGCCCTCGATCTTCTCGTAGTGTTCGAGCTCGACCTGGAACAGCCGAACGATGTCGATCGCGAGACCAGCTGTCCCTGCGATGCCGAGCACCGAGTAGCGGTCGGCCGGGAAGACCTTCTCGATATGCCGGCTCGCAATCATGTTCCCCATCGTGGCGCGGCGATCACCGGCCATGACGACACCGCCGGCGAACGACATCGCGACGACGGTCGTGCCGTGCGGCGCGAGGTGTGACGCGTCGGTGGGAAGAACCCTATTGGAGGGCAGCAGCTCTGGACGGACGGCGGCTAGGTGCTCGGTGAAGGACGATGTCGACTGGGCGGCGACCCGTTCTGCGAGGAAGTCGTTCATCCTGGGCCTACTGGCCGCCCTTCTGGACGAAGCCGCGGACGAACTCCTCGGCGTTGCTCTCCAGCACGCCGTCGATCTCGTCAAGCAGGTCGTCCACGCCCTCGGTTGCCTCGGAGGCCTGAGGCGCAGCCGGCGCGGGCGCTGGCGTACCCGGATCGACGTCCTCGATCTCGTCCCGTGACTGGCTGCTCTTCTGCTCCTGACCGGCCATGACTGCCTGCCTCCTTGCATCGAACCCGTCGCCTCTGCGGCGGATGGAACCTATACTGTCACTCTTTCAGGCTGGGGTTGAGCCTTCGCCCGCCGCGGCTCATGTGTGGCGCTCACCGAGAAGTGCGTCCAAGAAAGCCTGGATGTCCTGGTTCTGCTCGAAGAGCGATTCGGTGAGCTCCTTCGTCCCCCTCAGTGGCTCCCGGGTGGGCACCCGCTGAAGCCGATAGCTGCCGGGCGGGGAGAAGACCACGGAATCCCAGCTCGCGCTGGCGACATTCGCCGGAAAGCGCTGGATGCTCTTGCCCCGGAACCACGCCCGGGTGTCCGGCGGAGGGTCGATCGCCGCACGGGCGATAGCGCCGTCGTCCACGAGCCGTTCCAGCGTCCCCTTCGCGAGGAGGCGGTAGGCCAGCCCTCGCTCCGGCCGCACGTCGGACCATTGGATATCGATGAGACCGAGACGGGCATCGCCCCAGGCGAGGCCGTCCCGCGCCTTGTACGCGTCGAGCACCCGGCGCTTGGCGGCCCACTCGACGTAGGCTGCGGCCGACCCCGGGTCGGCGGCCAGATCCGTCAGGGCGCGCTCCCAGAGCCGCAGCACGGTAGCAGTGTGCCCGTCACCCCCATGTTCGGCGGCAACCCCGGCATCCGCCGCGAGTTTCGCCGCGGCCTCGAAGTAGATCCACTGGATCTCAAGCCCCGTGAGCCGCCGCCCGTCGAGGAGCCGGACCGTCTCACGGAGGTCGATGTCATGGCTGATGCGATGCATCGCAGCGACCGGCTCGTGGACCTCGATCTCCGGCATCGCCCCGGCCTCGATGAGGCTCAGGACGAGCGCCGTGGTCCCGAACTTGAGGTAATTGGCGACGTGGCTGCAGTTCGCGTCGCCCACTATCACGTGGAGGCGACGGTACTTGTCCGCCACCGAATGAGGTTCGTCGCGGGTGTTGATGATGGGCCGGCGCATGGTGGTCTCGAGGCCAACCTCCGCCTCGAAGAAGTCCGCCCGCTGGCTGATCTGGTAGCCCGGCGTGCGCCCGTCCTGTCCGAGGCCCACTCGGCCGGCGCCGCAGACGAGCTGCCGCGTGACGAAGAACGGCGTGAGCCCGCGGACCAGGTCCACGAACGGCACCGACCGGGGCACGAGGTAGTTCTCGTGGGAGCCGTAGGAAGCGCCCTTGCCGTCCGTGTTGTTCTTGTACAGGTTGATTGGCCCGCGTTCCTGGTCCCCGGACAGCGCCCGCACCGCGGTGAGCACTACTGCATCGCCCGCCGAATCCCAGAGGACCGCGTCTCGCGGATTCGTGACCTCGGGACTCGAATATTCGGGATGGGCATGATCCACGTAGAGCCGCGCGCCATTCCCCAGCACGAGGTTCATGAGGGCCGGCTCCTGATCGCCGTCCAGCTCGAGCTCGGCCGGACCGTGCGCGAGGGCCACCCCCTCGGCGGTGAGCACCGGCTCAAGGTCGGTCAGGAGGTCAGGGTGTGCCTGATTGCGACGGACCGACCAGCCACGAGCGTCGCGCAGCGGCGTTTCGTCGGTGTAGTCCCAGCCCGCTCCCGGGGACGCGTGCAGCCGCTCTCGGGTGAGTCTGGCGTAGGCAGCGATCACCTGGGACGAGAGATACGTCGCGTTGGCTCCCGGCGCGGCCGGAGCGTGGATCCCGTACTCGGTTTCCGACCCCATGACGCGCAGCGCGCCCCCGGGAGGCAGCCCCTCCTGACTCTGCTCAGTGCTCGACATGTCACTTCCCCTCGCGGGCTGGGATCACAGGTACTGACCCGTGCTCTGCGCCGTCTCGATCGTGCGGCCGGGCTCGCTGCCGCCCTTGCCCTGGACGATCGTGCGGATGTAGGTGATCCGTTCGCCCTTCTTGCCGGAAATGCGCGCCCAATCGTCCGGGTTGGTCGTGTTGGGCATGTCCTCATGCTCGCGGAATTCGTCCGCTACGGCCCTGAGGAGATGGTCCACGCGGATGCCCTTCGCGCCAGTGGTCAGAAGGTCCTTGATCGCTGCCTTCTTGGCCCGGTCCACCACGTTCTGGATGACCGCGCCCGAGTTGAAGTCCTTGAAGTAGAGGATTTCCGTGTCACCGTTCGCATACGTCACCTCAAGGTACTCGTTGACCTTGTCAGTCGAGTACATGGCCTCGACTGTCCGCTGGATCATCAGGTTGACGGTGGCCTCACGGTCCCCTCCATGCTCGGCCAGGTCGGCCGGATGGATCGGAAGGTCCGCAGTGAGGTACTTCGAGAAGATGTCTGCGGCAGCCTCGGCATCGGGCCGGTGGATCTTGATCTTCACGTCGAGCCGGCCGGGCCTCAGGATCGCGGGGTCGATCATGTCCTCGCGGTTCGATGCGCCGATGACGATCACGTTGTCGAGACGCTCGACCCCGTCGATCTCGCTCAGCAGCTGCGGGACAATCGTGGTCTCCACGTCCGAGGACACGCCGGTGCCACGCGTTCGGAAGAGCGAGTCCATCTCATCGAAGAACACGACGACGGGGCTTCCGTCGGACGCCTTCTCCCGAGCACGCGAGAAGATGAGGCGGATATGGCGCTCAGTCTCGCCGACGTACTTGTCGAGCAGCTCCGGCCCCTTGATGTTGAGGAAGTAGCTCTTGATGTCCTGACCGCCGGCCCGCTCCATGGCACGGGCGGCGAGCGAGTTCGCCACAGCCTTCGCGATGAGTGTCTTGCCGCAGCCTGGAGGGCCGTACAGCAGGATTCCCTTGGGGGCCTTGAGCCCGTGCTCACGGTACAGGCCGGGGTGAAGGAACGGCAGCTCCACGGCGTCGCGGATCTGCTCGATCTGGGAGGCCAGGCCGCCGATGTCGTCGTAGCTGATGTCCGGGACTTCTTCGAGGACGAGATTCTCGACCTCGGAGCGCGGAACCTTCTCAAGCGCCGTCTGAGTCCTGTTGTCCACGGAAACGGCGTCGCCGACGCGCAGCTGCTCGAGCAGAAGCGGTCCGGAGAGTCGGACGACTCGCTCCTCGTCACCTCGGCCGATGACCAGAACGCGGTCTGCGCCGAGCAGCTCCTTGATCGTGACGAGCTCCCCCGAGCGCTCATAGCCCAAGCCAGCTACGACCTCGAAGGCTTCATTGAGCAGGACTTCCTGCCCGACGCTCAATTCGGAGATGGAGATCAGCGGGCTCAGGCCGACCCGGATCTTGCGTCCGGAGGTGACCACGTCCACGCTCTCGTCCGTCACTGCGGCGGCAGCTCCCCCAGCCTGGCGGCGGCGGTTCAGCTGCACCACGGTTCCGTAGCTGTACGGCGGCTGGCCTTCGTGCTCGAGCGCGGACTTGAGACGGACGATTTCCGTCTTGGCGGTCTGCAGCATTTCGGCCATGCGCGTGTTGTTGGACGTGGCTGCCGACAGCTGGCGATCGACGGCGCGCAGCTTGTCCCGCAGGACGTTGACCTGACGCTCGAGAACAATCAGCTGTTCAGCGTGAGCTCGTGCGGTGGCTTCTTCGCGACCAGAGTTGGTCCCCTCGCGATCTTCCATCACCCTCACACCCTCTCGTGGCTCGGAACATTCCGATATCTCGACAGTAGCCGCACTGCGGCCTGCGCAAACGCCTTTGAGCAACAGAGAAGCTAAGCGTTACCTTCACGCAATCTTCAGGGCGAGGGAACAGGGAGGAGGTCCCGAATCTGGCGCGGCACAGCCGTTGGATCAGTCCACGCTGTCAGACCTCGTCGGTCCTGCCGGCACGCGCGTCCCGGGCAGCCCGTCGCAGCTTCCGGTCCGAGACCGGACGCTCGCCCACGGACTCAGGGGTCCACGCGTTGAGGTCCTCCTGGCTGAACTCTGCCTTCGCCCTCTTCTTCCGCAGGAGCGGGGTCACCCCGTCCGCGAGCCTGCGGGTGACGAGCAGGAAGCCCGTATGGCCCACCATCCGGTGCTCCGGGCGCACCGCGAGCCCCTCGAGGTGCCATCCGCGGACCATCGACTCCCACGCATCGGGCTCCGTGAACCGCCCGTCGGCTCGGATCGCCTCGGCTGTGCGCGAGAGCTGGGTCGCCGTGGCGACATAGTTGATCCATACTCCTCCGGGCGCCAGAACGGTTGCGACAGCGTCGAGACACTCCCATGGTGCGAGCATGTCCAGCACGACCCGATCGACGCTGCCGGGCTCTTCTGCCCTGACGACCTCGTCCTGGAAGTCACCCAGGGACACGTGCCACGCCGGGTGAGGGCCGCCGAAGATCGTTTCGACGTTGCCGCGCGCGATCTCGGCGAACTCCTGGCGGCGTTCGAAGGAGTGGAGGTAGCCGGCGTCGCCCACTGCGCGCAGCAGTGAGATGGAGAGCGCCCCCGAGCCCACCCCCGCCTCGACGACGCGGGCGCCTGGGAAGATGTCCGCCATCGTGACGATCTGGCCCGCGTCCTTCGGGTAGACCACCGCCGCCCCGCGCGGCATCGAGAGGACGAAGTCGGAGAGGAGCGGCCGCAATGCCTGGTACTGGTGGCCTGCGGTGTTCGTCACCACGGAGCCGTCCGGCTGCCCGATGATCACGTCGTGGTTGAGGAACCCCTTGTGGGTGTGGAACGCACCACCCTCCTCCAGCGTGATCGTGTTCATCCGGCCGCGCTCATCAGTGAGCTGGACGCGCTCGCCTACCCGGAACGGCCCGCGACGATTCGCCGCGCCGGCGGGCTCAGGCAGGAGGGTCGACGACGGCTGGGTGCTGCTTTCGGTCATGGGTTCCTTCTCGACGATGGTGGAGTGTCTAGGGGCGGCTGCGGCTAACGCACGGGCCGGCCCGATATGGCCGCCACGACGGCGCGCGGGCTCAGGAGTCCGACGACGCGGCCTGCGGCGTCGACTACGGCGTATTCAGTGCCCTGCAGCTGGGCGAGGTACTGGACGAGTTCTTGCCCTCCCGCCGTATCGGGGACATAGGCGCCGGGAGCGAGGGCGTAGCCCACCGCGGTGACCGGCGTCACTCCTCGCGCCTCGTGGGGAACGCGGGCAATTGCGGCTGGATCGACCACGCCTTGCGGCTTGCCATCGGGAGAGCAGAGGACGACGACGGTCCCCTGGCCCGCGCCTGCCTGCACCGCCTGCTCTACAGACGCGAAGTTGGGAACCCCGACCGCCGGGACCGCCAGGCGCCCGGCGACGATGCCGGGAAGGCGGCTCCGGAAGCCCGCGTTGCGGATGGAAGCGGAAGCGCCCTGCCACAGGAATCCAGCGACGAGCAGCATCACCAGCGTGAAGGAGAGGTCCAGTCCGTCGCCGCGGAGCCAGGGAAGCGCGAGGCCGAAGAAGAGGATCGCCGCCACGATGACGCGTCCCGCCCAGCCTGCGGCGATGGTTCCCTTCTCCTGCGAGCCCGTAGCCTTCCACACGGCGCTTTCGACGAGCCTGCCGCCGTCGAGAGGAAGGCCGGGCAGGACGTTGAACAGGCCGATGAGGAAGTTCGCCCACATGAAGATATTGGTCAGGATGTCTGCCACGCCGGTGAGCTCGACCGCGCTCACGAGCACCCAAGCCAGGCCGGCCAACACGAGATTGGCTGCCGGTCCGGCAAGGGCGACGACGACGGACCGCCCGGGGGACGCCGTGAAGCTCTCAAACTGCGTATGGCCGCCCCACAGGTTCAAGACGATCTTCTGGCTCGGCCAGCCGAATGCCCTTGCGCTGAGTGCGTGGGCAAGTTCGTGGACCAGGACGGAAAGGAGGAGCAGAACGGCGTACGCGAACGCCACGAGATATGCGCCTGTGCCCAGCTGTGGTTGACGGGCCTGGAGCGTCGGCCCGTAGACGACCACGGTGAAGCCTGCGATGAGGAACCACGAGTACGCAAGGTAGACGGGTACCCCCGCGATCCTGCCGAGCCGGATACCGTCGCGGGAACGTCCTTCAGCAGCGTGACTGTGGCCGTCCGCTTCGGGGCTGGGCCGCTCGTCGGTCGGACTCACGCGCGACCCTGCCGGGCGAGGCCGGACGACGTGGCCAGCACGGCCACAATGTCCTCTAGGGTGCGGCCCGCGAGGGTCTCCCAGTGCTCGGCCCCGAGATGCACGGGGATCGCCAGGGCATTCGGGACCACGATGGTGGCAAGGCCGGCCGCTTCGGCCGCCATGGCCCCAGGCTCGGAGTCCTCGATGGCCACGCATTCGGAGGGGGCGAGTCCTGGGAGCCGCGCACCGAGGAGGGCGAGGCCCTTGAGGTAGGGATCGGGATGCGGCTTCCCGCGGCGCACGGCGTCGCCGGTGACGACGGCGCTGAAGGTCCCCTCGGGGAGGTGATCGAGAATCCGCTCCACCATGGGCCGCTCGGACATGGTCACGAGGGCACACTCGACCCCAGCATCCTTGAGCGCGGTCAGGAGTTCTCGCGCCCCCGGACGCCACGGCACGGCCTTTCCCAGCTGCTCGATCACCTGGCCGGTGAGGGTGTCGATGATCTCGCGCTTATCGAGCGCAACGCCGGCTTCCTGAAGGATGCCGGCAGAAGTCGGCAGCGCCTGGCCGACCAGCCGCATGGCCTGCTCGTGGCTCCAGCTCCCCCCGAACGACTCGACGAGTGCACGCTCGGAGACGATCCAGTACGGTTCGGTATCCACCAGCGTGCCGTCCATATCCCAGAGGACGGCGCGCAGCGATGCTGGCTCGGATTCGACGGGGAGGCGCATATGGTCCAGTCTACGGTGAGAGCCCCCTCTGTCCTCCCTGCGCGAAACTCGCCCGGGCCTTCCCTTGCAGACCCTGCGATCGCGGCCGCTTGGTCATAGTCTGGACCGATGAACGAGTTCGACGCCGACGCCCCGGCCCCCCACCCCCGCCTCTTCCCGACGCCTGCCGAGGGCGAGAGGGTCACCGTCATGCTCGCGGCGTTCGAGGGTTGGAACGACGCCGGCGAGGCGGCGAGTGAGGCGATTCGAGCCATCAAGCGGCAGTTCGGCGCCCAGAAGGTCGGAGCCATCGACGCCGACGACTATTACGACTTCCAGTTCACGCGGCCGACGGTGCGGCGGTCAGGTTCGGGTCGCCGCCGGATCCGTTGGCCATCCACTCGGGTCTCCATTGCGCGCCCGGAGGGCTATCCCGTGAACCTCGTCTTCGTCCAGGGCACCGAGCCCTCCTATCGCTGGCGGGGATTCACCGAGGAACTCATGGAGTATGTGGAGGATCTCGACGTGGACTACCTCGTCGTGGTGGGAGCCCTGCTCGCAGACGTACCCCACAGCAGGCCCATCCCGGTGACAGCCACGAGCGAGTCGGAAGACGTGCGCGATCGGCTGGACCTCGAGGCCTCCCAGTACGAAGGACCCACGGGCATCGTCGGAGTGTTCGCCGACGCCGCGGATCACCACGGCATCCCGACGGTTTCCCTGTGGGCAGCCGTTCCCCACTACGTGGCGCAGGCTCCGTCTCCGAAGGCCCAGCTCGCGCTCATGCACCGCATCGAGGAGCTCATCCAGGTTCCGCTGGACACGAACGAGCTCGCAGAAGATGCGGAGGCCTGGGAGCGCGGCGTCAACGAGCTGGCCACCGAGGACCCCGAGATCGCGGCCTACATCCAGCAGCTTGAGGAGGCGAAGGACACCGCGGATCTCCCCGAGGCGACCGGAGAATCGATTGCCAGGGAGTTCGAGCGCTACCTCAAGCGCCGCGGCAAAGAAGGCGGCGCCACCACCTAGCTAGAGGCGGACGCCGAGGAGGGCGTCGACAGCAGCGGCGACGAGATCGCCGTCGGCCGCTTCCTCTTCGACTCCCGCCAGCGCGTCGTCGGCCCACTTGTCGACGGCGGCGAGGGCCCGGGGGGCGTCGAGATCGTCCGCGAGGGCGCCACGGATCTCGGCGAGGAGGAGCTCGGCAGAGCCCTTCGCGGCGCGCGGCAGGGCCTCCCGCCAACGGGCCAACCGCGCTTTTGCGACCTCGAACAGCTCGGTCGTCCACTCCCAATCCGACCGATAGTGGTTGGCAAGAATGGCAAGCCGGATCGCTTCGGGGGCCTCGCCTGCCGCGCGCAGCTTCGAGACGAGCACAAGGTTCCCGAGCGACTTGCTCATCTTCTGGCCGTCGAGGCCAACCATGCCGGTGTGGGCGAAATGGCGCGCAAGCGGAACATGGTGGAGCGACCACGCGTGCCCGGCGCCCATCTCGTGGTGCGGGAACGCAAGGTCAGATCCGCCGCCCTGGACAGTGAAGGGCTGGGGCAGGAAACGCTGGGCGATGACGGTGCATTCGATATGCCAGCCGGGCCGGCCACGGCCGAGCGTCCCGCCGTCCCAATGCGGCTCCCCCAGACGCGCCTCGCGCCAGAGGATGGGGTCGAGCGGGCTGTGTTTGCCTGGCCGATCGGGGTCTCCTCCACGCTCGCCGAAGACCTCGATCATCTCGGCGACGGTGAGGTGGGAGACCTGCCCGAGACGCCAGGCGTCGGCTGAATCGGCACGTCGGGTCGCCTCGGTGACGTCGTAGTAGATGTCGCCGTCGGGCTCGCCCTCCGCCCCTGCGAGCTGGTACGCGAGGCCTTCCTCGACGAGTCGTTCCACCTCGGGGATGATCCACGGGATCGACTCGACGGCGCCGACGTAGTGGTCCGGCGCAAGGACGTTGAGGGCCTCCATGTCCGTCTGGAAGAGCGCGATCTGCTGCTTTGCGAGGGTCCGCCAGTCGACGCCGTTGGCGTTCGCGCGCTCAAGCAGCGGATCGTCGACGTCGGTGGTGTTCTGAACGTAGGAGACCGTGCTGCCGGCGTCGCGCCAGAGGCGATTGAGCAGGTCGAAGGAGACGTACGTCGCGGCGTGGCCAAGGTGCGTGGCGTCGTAGGGGGTGATGCCGCAGACGTACATCGACTGGTCGGGCGCCACAGGAATCTCCGCCATCTCGTTCCGCGCCGAGTCCCACAGCCGGATCGGACCACTCTGGCCGGGGAGGGACGGAACGGGAGCCTGACGCCAAGTCTTCACCCCACAAGCCTAGTGCCCGCTCCGCGCGAGCCTGCAATCTCCTCAGCTCTCGTCGTCGCTGTCGAGCAGGTCGATCGGGAGGTCCTCGCCGTACGCGTCGTAGAGGGCGTCGGCGTAGGCCTCGAAGGCATCGGCGACGGCAAAGTAGGCAGCTTCAACAGCCGGATCGTCGTCTCCGCGCCGGGACGCTGCGGCCACGAGGTGCTCCTCCAATGCCGCCGTCAGCGAACCGAGGGCCACACGCGGGTCGATCGTCATGGCCCCACGGTAATCTGAATGCCGTGGACTGCCTAGACAGCCCGCAGAAGCCGGAAGCAACAGAAGCGCTCCACAGAGGAAGCGAGGGCCAATGAAGGAACGGATCCTCAGCTCGGGGCCGGCCAGCAACGCCGCGGCCGGGAAGTACGAGTACCTTGTGCTCTCCGTGAATCCCGGAGAATCGATCGCCGAGGCGCGGCAGCGCGTGCGTGAACACTCCGAGTACGGCAAGTGGGAACTCGAGCGCAGTCGTCTCTACATGGGCGGTGGCCGCCGGTACTGGCTGCGCCGCAAAGTCATGGTGGTCGAGCGGACGGCGTAGGGGAAGTTCAGTCTTCGAGGGGACCGAGGAGCGCGTTCGCCACGGTGGCGTGGGCCGACTCGGGGTCCGATGGGTGATAGAGCCCGGCGAGGACGTCCCGGTACAGGCGTTGGAGCTCGCTTGAACGGAAGTAGCCCCCGCCGCCGCCCACGCGCATTGCCGCATCGACGACCGTGCGCGCCGCCCCAGTCGCGCGGTGCTTGAGGCCGCTGAGGGCGGGGAACCACGCCGCGCCGCGATCCACGAGGCGATCGACGTCGTCGGCCACCCGCTCAAGCTGCGGCAGCACGCCGTCGAGCGTCATGGCTGCCTCAGCCACCTGCCAGCGGATATCCGGATCCTGAGAATAAGCCCTTCCCCCGTTCCTGAGGGATCTCCTCCGGCGCGCCGCCTCGACGGCCAGCTCGAGCGCACGTTCGGCAATGCCCGTGTAGACGGCGGCCAGCAGCGTTTCGAAGACCGCGAAGATCCCAAAGACCAGCAGATCGGGGTTCGGCCCGACCGGAAGGGAGCGCACGACCCTGTCCGCCGGCGCGAACGCCCCGTCGAGAATGGTGGTGCAGGACTGGCTGGCCCGCATCCCAAGCGTGTCCCAGTCGTCGAGGTGCCGCCACCCGGGTTCGTCCCGCCGGATGAAACCGTAGACGAGGCGCGGCTCCTCCCCGGTGGTGTCCTTGCCGAACGTTCCCATCCGCGTCCAGACCGGGGCGAGGCTCGTGAAGACCTTAGTCCCCGTGTAGCGGTAGCCGCCGCCCGCCTGGGGTTCGGCCGCCGTCACCGAGTCGAAGAGCACCGAGTCGTTTCCGGCCTCCGAGATCCCGAAGGAGAAGATCTCCCCCGCGGCGGCCTCATCGAGCACGAAGTCCAAGCTCGCATCTCCTCGAGCTTGGAAGACTCGGGCGACGCCGGTCCACACGAGGTGCATATTCACCCCGAGCGCCGTGGCAGGTGCCGCCGCGGCAAGGCGCCGCTGAAGCCGGACGACGTCGGCCAGGCTGGCTCCCAGCCCTCCCAAGGATTGGGGCACAAACGCCTTGAGGTATGTGGCCTCGACGAGCTCGTCGAAATCCTCCCGGAAGAACTCGTTGCGCTCGTCGTAGCCCGCCGCGCGGGAACGAATCCGCTCGAGCAGGCTGTCCGGCAGGATGGATTCGGGTTCGAGGGGCACAGGCTCCTCCTAGTAGGAGGTCAGGAGCCGGCGGAGGACTCGCGCCCCGAACTGGAGAGAATCCGCGGGGACTCGTTCGTCCACGCCGTGGAACATTCCGGCGAAGTCGAGATCCGCAGGCAGCCGAAGCGGCGCGAAGCCGTAGCCCGTGATCCCGAGCCGGCTGAGGGACTTGTTGTCGGTTCCGCCGGAGAGCGTGTACGGGAGGACATGGGCCTCCGGATCCTCGGCCCCGAGGGCGCCTACCATGGCATCGACGAGGGCGCCTTCGAACGGAGTCTCGAGCGAGACATCGTGATGCACGTAGGAGAAGTCGATGCCCTCCCCGGCGAGCTCCCGGATC
>NZ_JBQCGQ010000215.1:0-2928 GCF_051955515.1 Sinomonas sp. | reverse complement strand
TGCAGATTCACGCCGCTGCCGTACGCCGGCAACGACGTACGACGGCGGCCCAGCAGCTCCGCGACCGGCGCACCGAGGCGCTTCCCCAGGAGGTCCCACAGGGCGAGGTCGAGGCCCGCCAGCGCGATGGTCGTGAGCCCTCCTCCACCGGCCTCGTGCAGACGTACCCACAGGGCGTCCCAGACCGCCTCGGGATGGGTCGGGCCACCGAGGGCGGCCGCGCGGATGTCCTCGGTGAGCAAGCTCTGGACCGCGCCGCCGCCGATGGTCGGCGTCCAGCTGAAGCCCGTTCCGCGGTTGCCGTGCGAGTCCTCGACGTCGACGACGATGAAGTGCAGTTCCGGCACGTCCGCTCCCCACGGCCGGGGAAGCCGCGGGACGAGCAAGCGCGTGCGGAGCGATGTGAGCACGGGCTCCGGTGAGGCGTTCACGAGCGGATCAGGGCGCCGTCGGCCGTGTTTTCCGCAGGGCGGACAGCTCCGCTGGCAACCAGCTCCCCGCCCGCGGCGAGGATCCGCTCAAGCTCCGCAAGGTGCTCGGGGAGGGGATCCATCAGCGGGGGCCGCACGCCGCCCACCTCGAGGCCGCCCAGCCTCACGCCGGCCTTGATGAGCGACACGCCGTAGCCGGGAACGGCGTCGCGCAGGGCCACGAGGGGCCGGAAGAAGCGGTCGAGGAGCTCCCGGCGGCGGGGCTCGTCGCCGTCGGCATACGCGTGGTAGTAGGCGTTGGCGACTTCGGGTGCCATCGCGAACGCCGCCGACGAATACAAGGGCACCCCGATCCCCCGGTACGCGGCCTGGCTGAGCTCCGCGGTGAGGAGGCCGTTGAAGAACTGGAAGTCGGTGCGCCCGGAGGCCTCGACGGCGAGGACCACCTCCTGCGTCACCGCTACGTCCCCGGCGCCGTCCTTGAAGCCGACCACCTGGGGATTCGCTGCGAGGTGCGCGACGGCCGCCGGCGTGAACTTCGCGTTGGCGCGGTGGTAGATGACGAGCTCGAGGTCCGTCGCTGCGGCGATCGCCTCGACGTAGCGAACCAGCCCGTCGACGGGCGAGTTCACGAGGTACGGCGGGAGGACTAGGAGGCCCTGCGCGCCCGCCTCCTCCGCGGCACGCGCGGCCTCGAGGGCGTGCCCCAGCGGACCGCCAGTGCCGCCGAGCACAGGAATGGCGCTTCCCGCATCGCGCACCGCCTCCACGGAGGCGCGGACGACGGCGCCCGCCTCCTGAGCGGTCAGCGAGTGGTATTCGCCGGTCCCGCACGCGGCGAAGATGCCGCCCGGCTGATGCGGGAGGCGCGAGGCGACGTGCTCGCGCGCGAGGCCCGCGTCGATCCGTCCGTGCGCGTCGAAGGGAGTGACGGGGAAGAAGAGGATGCCGTCGAATTTCATGGGGTTCCTTAGCTCAGGTGAACGGAGGTGGCGGCGAGGGGCTCGCCCTCGAGCTCGGTGCGCCAGGAGCGCTGGGGGCGCCAGCCGAGCAGGCGCAACGCCTTCGCCGACGTGAAGGCGGCCTGCGTGCCCGTCAGGTGGGCGCTGATCCCCTCGCTTCCGGGGAAAAACTGCGGGACCAGTTCGGCGAGCGGGCGGCGGGCCATGGCGTCGTCGGCCCCGACGAAGAAGACTTCGCCGTTCGGCACCTCGTCCGCGCCCTCGAGCCAGCGCTCGACGAACCGCGCAGCGTCGCGCGCATCCACGTAGTTGAAGAGCGAGACGGCGGCGAGTTCGGGCCGCGCGAGGCGTTCGGCGACCGTGTGGCCCTGCTGAGTCGGTGCGCCCTGCCATTCCTCGGGCGAGATGACGAAGCACGGGCGGAAGGCGCCGAAGCGGACAGCATCCCCCAGCTGCGCCACGAACATGCGGACTGTGGCCTCGAGCATCGACTTCGAGAGGGCGTACGCGTTCCACGGCGCGATCGGGTGCTCCTCGTCGATGGGCAGATACTGCGGCGACCAGCCCTGTGGCGTCCCGTAGCCGAGCACTGTGGGGCTCGACGCCACGAGCACGCGGCTCACTCCGGCGTCGACCGCGGCGCTCAGCACGGAGAAGCACAGCTGCACGTTCGTGCGGAGGATGACGTCCTCGGGCGCGCTGAAGGGAACCGCGATCGCCGCGAGGTGGACGACGCCCTCGGGCCGGATCGCCGCGAGCGCGGCCTTCGCGGCCGCGGCATCGGCGAGGTCGACGGCGTGCTGGAGCGCAGCGTCGCTCACAAGGGGCGACGGCGCGCGGTCCAGAGAGTGGACTTCGTGGCCTCGGGATGCCAGGTGGTTGACGACGCTCACGCCGAGCCGGCCCGAGCCGCCGGTGACGGCGATCCTCATGCCCGGGATCCCGCCGTCGTGCTCTCTGTCGAGAAGAAGGTGAGGGGCCCCTCGTCGTCGAGCGGGACGCCGAAGTCGGCGAGCCGGACGGCCTGGCCCGTGCGGAGCGATTCGTTGGCGCCGACGCCGACCAGGACGCTGCGGATGCCGTCGATGTAGCCCGCCTGACGGTGGAGCGGGTCGTTGCCGGGGCCGCGGAAGACATCGGAGAGCAGCATGGCGTCCCCGCCGCCGTGGCCGCCGGTGCCAACGGGGATCGGAACCTCATGGGCCGGCTCCCAGAGTCGCTGGAGGATGATCCGCTGGCCCTCGGGGCGCACATCCTGGCCCGCGCTTTCTGGGTCCGCGGCGACGGACGGGTCGAGGGTGTGGCTGTCCGGGGAGACCGACCCGCGCTCCACGACTTCGATCTCCACGCGGCCCTCGGTGCCGTTGAACGCCACGCGGTAGCCCTCCCACGGCGAGTGCGCCACGAGCGTGTAGGCCATCGAGGCGCCGCCGCGGTAGCCGACCACGAGGCTCAGGTTGTCCTCGATGTCGATGCCCTCGGTGAAGACGTCGCGGTCGCGGAGGTAGCCGTCGTCGGCCTCGCCCTCGAGGTAG
>NZ_JBQCGQ010000214.1:0-10424 GCF_051955515.1 Sinomonas sp. | reverse complement strand
CGACGGCCAGCGAGTCGCGCTCTTGAGCCTCGAGCGCCGCCGCCCTGTGGTTCTCGTCGACTCCGCGGCCGTGTTCTGGTCCCTCGTCGACGGCACCCGTACCGAAGCCGAGATCCTCGGCGAGCTTCAGCGGATCTACGGAGAGGATCCCGCCATCGCAGCCCAGGCGCGCGCGTTCCTCTCCCAGCTCGAAGAGCAGGGCCTCGCGGAGGCAGTCGAGTGAGGCTGGACCTTCGGGTGCTCGGCGCGCGCGTGGCAGTCCTCTTCGACGCTGGCATCACCGACGAGGTCGGCGACCAGCTGCGGCGCGTGTGGTCGCGGTGCCTCCTTCCCGAAGACGCACGCCTCGGGGACCTGCTTCTCGGAGACCTGCCCGAGAGCGCGGACGACGGCGTTGCCCCCTTCTCGGCTCGCGTCGTCACCGCGCGCGGCACTGCTCGGGTGGCAGGGGAGACGTTCGGCCATTTCGCGTCCGAGCTCACCAGTGCCGTCACGGTCTGTGCGATCGAGGCACGCGCCGGCGACCTGCTGATGCTGCACGCGTCGGGATTGGCAGACTCCCAGACCGGGCGGACCGTCGCGCTCGTAGGGCGCTCGGGCGTGGGGAAGACGACGGCGACCAAGACTCTCGCGACTGCGCTCGGCTACGTGAGCGACGAGACGGTCGGCCTCGAGCGATCGGGGCTCCTCGCTCCGTATCCGAAGCCGCTCTCCGTCATCACCGACCCGCCCCCGGCCCCAAAGCGCCAGATCGGTCCGGACGATCTGGGCCTGCGCGGCGCCCCATCCGAGGCGACCCTTGCCGCCGTCGTCCTCTTGGACCGCTCGGCGAGCGCGTCGGGACCGTGCGTGGAGGCGGTGGGCCACGCCGAGGCGATCATCGAGCTCGCACCGCAGACGTCCTCGCTCGCCCAGGTGCAGCGGCCCCTTCAGTGGCTCTGCTCCGTGCTGGACGCGTGCGGCGGCGCCCTGCGGGTGACGTACCGAGAGGCGGCCGACCTGGCCGGGCTCCTGCCAGACTTTCTGGCCCGCGCGGCGGTCGACGGCGGCTGGCGGCCAGCGCTCGACGACGGGCCAGCGCTCGACGACGGGCCTGCGCTCGACGACGGGCCAGCGGTGCGTGAGCCAGCCTCGGTCGGGCCGCTGCGGCGCGCCGAGGTGGTCGATGCGGTCGAGCTTGTGGGGCGAGAGCCCGGCGAAGGCGAGCTCCTGGTCATGGTGGATCAACGGGTCGTGCGGCTCTCCGGCGTGGCGCCTGCGATCTGGCGAGCGCTCGCGGCCCCGGCCGACTTCGCGGGCCTCGCGGAGCGCATTGCGCCCGAGATTGGGCTTCCGGACGGCTACGCGGACCTGCTCGAACGGGCCATCACTGAGCTTGAGGGCCACGGAGTGCTTGCGCGCCTCTAAGTGGTCCGGGCGTCGCGATACTGTCCGTACAACGAATGCCGTGACGCGGCGTGATGGTGGGCCTGATTTTGGGGGAGGACGGCAAGTTTGCTGCATGACAACGCCACGGAAGAGCGCGGCCTGACGCTCGCCGACTATCTCTTGGTAGTGCGCGCGTACTGGCTCGGGATTCTGCTCTTCATCGCGGCCGCGACGGCCGCAGGCTACGGGTGGTACCTGATGCAGCCACGGGTCTACGAGGCCGAATCCAACGGGATCGTCCTGACCGGAGGCTCGGAGAACCTCAACCTCTCCCTCGCGGGGGACAATCTCTCGAAGTCCAAGGCGAAGAGCTACAAGTCCCTCGGCGACTCCGTGGTCGTCGCGGACCGCGTGGTGAAGGCACTCCGGCTCGATGTCTCCGCACCGGCGATCGCGGGGACCGTTCGAGTGGTCGTCCCCGTCGACTCGCCGGAAATCCAGGTGACGGCCACCGCTTCGGACCCCGTGCGGGCCAAGGACGTCGCGGATGCGTGGGTCACTGCGCTCGCCGCTCAGATCTACGAGCTCGAGAAGTCCACCTCGTCCCCGGGCCAGGAGCCGGCCACGAAGGTCGTTCCGCTCGCGAAGGCGGTCGTCCCCGGGGCGCCGGTCTCGCCGAACCTCAAACTCGCCCTCGGTGTCTCTGCCGCCGGAGGCCTCCTGCTCGGCCTCGTCTATGCCCTCGTCCGCAACCACCTGGACCGGCGGATCCGCGGAACTGGCGATGTGGAGCGCCGCTTCCGGGTTCCTGTCGTGGGGACGCTCCCGCGGGACAAGAGGCTTCTGAACTCGACCCGCATCTTGGACGTCTCGGGTGCCGGGGCGGGCCACGCGATGGGGGAGGCGCTCCGCGAACTGCGCACCAACCTGCACTTCATCGACGTGGACAACCCGCCGCGGATCCTGCTCGTGACGAGTTCGCTGCCTTCCGAGGGCAAATCCACGGTGCTCGGGAACCTCGCCGCGACCATCGCCGCCGCGGGCGAGGAAGTGATCGTGGTAGACGCCGATCTGCGCCGCCCCACCGTGCACAAGGTGTTCGGCGTCGCGGGCGAGGTAGGCGTCACTGACGTGCTGACAGGTCGGGCTGCGCTGGACGATGTGCTCCAGCCGTGGGGGCCGATGCCGCACCTCAAGGTTCTCGGTGCCGGCCGAATCCCTCCCAACCCCTCGGAGCTCCTTGGATCGCGGGCCATGCAGCACCTGCTCGCAGATCTCTCGCGCCGGGCCGTGGTGCTGATCGACACGCCGCCCCTTCTGCCCGTCACGGACGCCGCCGTCCTCTCGCGCGCCGCGGATGGCACGCTCGTGGTGGCGCGAGCGCGCAAGACGACGACCGACCACCTGCAACGGGCCCTTGGGAATCTCGACCGCGTCCGCGGCCGGGTGCTCGGCGTGATCCTCAACTGCGTCCCGACGAAGGGCCCGGACACGTACAGCTACGGCTATTACGGCACCTACTCGAGCAAGCCCGAGGACGCGCCCGAGCCGGTCCCCGCATTGAGGGGCCGTCGCTCGGCCAGCTGACGGCGCTCGGCTTCCCGGAGATCGGCCCTGCTGCCGGCTTCGGAGGGGCGCCGCCGTCGCCGCGGCTCGGCCGCGCTGATGAGGGTGCTCACGGCGGGAGTGATTTCGCGGGCCATCTGCTCATAGGCGGCTGCGTCGAGCCCGTAGGGATCGGTCACGTCGTTGTCGCCACGCGCTCGGTGGCGGATGCGGTCGCCGTCGGCCACGTAGCGGTGCCACGTCTCCTGAACTGTCTCCCGGGTCGTGGGACCGGGGAGCAGTTCGACGATCCGGGCGAATTCCCGGAGTGTGAACGTCCGCTTGAGCGCGGAAGGTGCGAGGGCGAGGAGCGGCGCCCTGTGTGCCTCGGCCAGAACGAGGATGAGGTCGGCGTCGGCGACGAGGCGCTCGGTGAGCTGCCGCGCGGTGAACGTCTCGAGGCTCGTTCCGAGCCGCTGCGCGATCTCGGCAGATCCGGACTGGGCCGGCTGCCCCACGAGGGCCCGGACTCCGGCGCTCGAGACGCTGAACGCGCCTGGCGCGGCCTCGTCGAGGCCGGACTGGAGGAGCCGCTCCGCGAGGGGAGAGCGGCACACGTTGCCGGTGCAGACCGTGAGGATGCGGAAGGGGGTTCCGACGATCATCGGATCACGCTAACAGACCGATGCGCCCGAGCGGCCAGATGCGTGCCTCGACCCTTCCCACCACCGCCCCGAGGGGAACGGTCCGCAGGCACTGTTCAGCGACTGGTGCCGCCGCGCGGCAGGCAATGACCGAGTCTGCCGAGGCGGACCGATGGTCGCCGAGGACCACCAGCTCGCCGTCGGGCACCGTGAACGGGCCGAAGCAGCGGGACGAGCGGATTGCGGTGGCGCAGTCGAGGCGCCCGGGTTCGAAGGGCAGGTCCTTCGTGACATAGGGCTCGTCGATCGCGACTCCGTTCCGCTGCACGCGCCCCTGCCCGTCGCAGCAGGCGATCGTCTGCCCGCCGCGCGCCGCGACCCGCTTCACGAGGTAGAGCTCGCTCCCCTGGCCGATCCCCGTCAGGTCGCCGAAGGCACGGACCGCGGAACCCGGCCCGCCGTCGTCGTCCGTTGCGCCCGGCCGCCACGTGGGTGGGCGGGAGAAGACGACGACGTCGCCGGCCTGCGGCGACCCGCCCAGGTAGGCGAGTCGGTTGACGAGGATGCGGTCGCCGTCGTTCGCGCTGCCTTGGAGGGTTGGCTCCATGGAGCCGGACGGCACGCGGTAGAGCTTGAGGACGAACGACTGAATCAGGCCCGCGACCACGAACGCGGCGAGAAGGTTGAGGGCGAAGGCTGCCCACGCGGGCAGTCGGCGGCGGAAGCGGGGGCTCATGCAGCGGACGCTAACAGCGGGTCCGGAGCACTGAGATGGCTTGACGCCAGTAATGGCTCCCGCATATTCTGAACGAACGGTCGGTAATTTATTGAGGAGGAGCCATGGCAGCTGCGGCTTTGCAGCCGGTGCCCGCAAGCGCCCCCGTGTCTGAGGAGGACGCGGCGGGCCAGTCGTATTTTGACCGCATCATCGCCGAAGACTCTCGAATCGAGCCCACAGACTGGATGCCGGAGGCGTACCGCAAGACCCTCACCCGCCAGATCTCACAGCACGCGCACTCCGAGATCATTGGCATGCAGCCTGAGGCCAACTGGATCACGCGGGCGCCGAGCCTCAAGCGAAAGTCCATCCTCATGGCAAAGGTGCAGGATGAGGCCGGGCACGGACTGTACCTCTACTCGGCAGCGGAGACGCTGGGCACCCCACGGGACGTCCTTAATCAGCAGCTCCTCGACGGCAAGGCGAAGTACTCGTCGATCTTCAACTATCCGGCCCGCAGCTGGGCGGATATGGGGGCGATCGGCTGGCTCGTGGACGGCGCGGCGATCGCGAACCAGGTCCCGCTGTGCCGGGCAAGCTACGGCCCCTACGGACGCGCGATGGTGCGCATCTGCAAGGAGGAGTCGTTCCACCAGCGGCAGGGCTTCGAGATCCTCCTCGAGCTCTCCCACGGAACGCCCGCGCAGAAGCAGATGGCGCAGGATGCCGTCAACCGCTTCTACGCCCCCGCGCTCATGATGTTCGGGCCGCCCGATGACGACTCGCCGAACTCGAAGCAGTCCATGGCATGGAACATCAAGCGCTTCTCCAACGACGAACTGCGCCAGCGCTTCGTCGGGATGATCGCCGAGCAGGTCAAGGTCCTCGGCCTCACGCTCCCCGACCCCGAGCTCCGCTTCGACGAGGAGACGGGCAAGTGGATCCACATGGAGCTCGACTGGCAGGAGTTCAAGGACGTGATCGCGGGCCGCGGCCCGTGCAACGCCCAGCGCCTGGAGCGCCGTCGAGAGGCGCACGAGAACGGGGCGTGGGTGCGCGAAGCAGCGCGCGCATACGCCCAGAAGCAGAACGACAAGCGGAAGGCAGGCGCCGCCTGATGAGCAATCAGCCGAACATCTGGCCCCTCTGGGAGGTCTTCGTGCGGTCGAGCCGCGGGCTCTCGCACGTGCACGCCGGTTCGCTGCACGCGCCCGACGCTGAGATGGCGCTGCGCAACGCGCGCGACCTCTACACGCGTCGCAACGAGGGCGTCTCGATCTGGGTGGTCCCCTCGGACGCCATCACCGCCTCCGACCCTGACGCGAAGGGCTCGTTCTTCGAATCGCCTCAGGGGAAGGACTACCGCCACGCGACGTACTACACCAAGAGCGAGGGCGTGAAGCACCTGTGAGTACCCACCAGGACCACTCCCTCGACAGCTTCGGCGATGCCGCAGCGTCCGCTACCCGCGTCACCCCGGGCAACGCCCTGCGGCCCGAGGACATCGCGCTGCAGGCGGACCGGCCCAGCGAGGACGTCGCGCAGTACGCCCTGCGTCTGGGCGACGACTCTCTGATTCTGGCCCAGCGCCTGGGGCATTGGATCTCGCGGGGCCCGGAGATCGAGGAGGACATCGCGCTCGGCAACATCGCCCTCGACCTGCTGGGCCACGCGCGGTCCTTCCTCACCTATGCCGGCCATGCGTGGGACAAGACGGAGGACGACCTTGCCTACTGGCGCGAAGAGGACGAGTTCCGCTCCGCGTGGATCTTCGAGCAGCCCAACGGGGACTTCGGGGTGACGATCGCGCGCCAGCTCGTCGTCTCGATCTTCCAGCGCCTCCTCTACTCGCGGCTCGTGAACTCCACGGACGCCACGATCGCGGCCATTTCGGCGAAGGCGCTCAAGGAGGTCGACTACCACCGCGACCACGCGATCCAGTGGACGCTCCGGCTGGGCGACGGGACCGAGGAGTCCCACCGCCGCATGCAGGCGGCGCTCGAGCTCATGTGGCCCTACGTCGACGAGCTGTTCGACGACGACGCGCTCACCGAGAGGATCGGCGCGGTCGGCGTGCTGCCTTCATCGCTCCGCGCCGAGTTCGATGCCGAGATCGCGGCGGTGCTCGACGAGGCCACGCTGACGCTGCCGACCGTTCCCCGCGCCAGCGGCGGCGGCCGCCGAGGCGAGCACACGGAGCACCTCGGCTACCTGCTCTCCGAGCTGCAGGTGCTCGCCCGCAAGCATCCGGGCGCGACATGGTAGCCACCGGCACCCTCGACAGCGAGATCCTTGAGCTCGCAGCCACGGTCAACGACCCCGAGATCCCGGTCCTGAGCATCCGTGATCTGGGAATCCTCCGCGGCGGTCACCTCGACGCGGACGGGACGGTCCGGTTGACCATCACGCCGACGTATTCGGGCTGCCCCGCGATGGACGCCATCAAGGACGACCTCCAGCGCGTCTTCGGCGAGGCGGGGTACGAGAAGGTCAAGGTCGACCTGGTGCTGTCACCCGCTTGGACCACCGACTGGATGACGGATGAGGGCAAGGCCAAGCTCACCGAGTACGGCATCGCGCCTCCCACGGGCCGCGCTGCCGCCGGCCCCATCCGTCTCGGCCTCGCCGTGAAGTGCCCACGCTGCCACTCGCTCAACACCCGGGAGCTCTCCCGTTTCGGCTCGACCTCGTGCAAGGCGCTCTATGTGTGCCAGGACTGCCGGGAACCCTTCGACTACTTCAAGGTGCTGTAGACAGATGACAGACCAGCTGACCGAAGACACTGAGGCGACCGGCCGCCGTCGTGCCTCGTTCCACCCGCTCGAGGTGAGCGAGGTGCGGCGCCTGACCAACGACGCGATCGAAGTGACGTTCGCCGTTCCGCCCGGGCTCGCCGATGAGTACGACTACATTCCCGGCCAGTACGTGGCCCTCCGCGCGCACGTTCTGGATCAGGACATCCGCCGCAGCTACTCGATCTGTGCGCCGCCGCAGCGGTTCGAGGACGGCAGCAGCGAGATCCGGGTCGCGATCAAGAAGGACCTTGGAGGCCTGTTCTCCACGTGGGCCAACGAGAATCTCGAACCGGGCGTCACCCTCGATGTCATGAGCCCGGCCGGGGCGTTCATCTCGAAGCACAGGATGACCGGCCTCAATGACCCGTCGAGCATCGACACCGAGGACGAGCACACGTTTGTCGCCGTCGCGGCCGGGTCGGGGATCACGCCCGTCATCGCGATTGCGAAGACCGTGCTCGCCGCCAACGAGAACGTGCGCTTCGACCTCATCTACGCCAACAAGGCCGCGATGGACGTCATGTTCGTCGAGGAACTCGCGGACCTTAAGGACAAGTACCCGTCCCGCTTCGCGCTCCACCACGTGCTCTCGCGCGAGCAGCGCATCTCGCCGCTGCTCTCGGGCCGGGTCGACGCCGAGAAGCTCACCACCCTGCTCAACACCGTGATCCACGCCGACGACGTCGACGAGTGGTTCCTCTGCGGCCCATTCGAACTCGTCCAGCTCGTGCGGGATACTCTCTCGGCGCGCGGCGTCGAGCCGGAGAGGGTGCGCTTCGAGCTCTTCACCACGGGCACCCCGACGAACCTCGAAGGCAACATCGGCCGGCCGGTGATCGAGGACGACGGCGGCAAGAGCTTCGACATCGAGTTCCGGCTCGACGGGCTCTCCGGAGTCGTCAAGAGCCCTGCTGCCGCGAACGAGACGATCCTCAACGCCGCCCTGCGCGTGCGTCCCGATGTTCCGTTCGCCTGCGCCGGGGGCGTGTGCGGCACCTGTCGCGCGAAACTGGTCAAGGGGACGGTCGATATGGCGGAGAACTACGCTCTCGAACCCGATGAGATTGAGCGCGGGTACGTCCTGACCTGCCAGTCGCGTCCCACCTCGGACGCCGTGTCCGTTGACTTCGATGCGTAGGAGCTGAATTGATCTCGCTCACCATGTCCGACGGCGTCGCCGAAGTGGTTCTGGACGCCCCCGGCAAGCTCAACGCCGTCGACGCCGCGGCGCTCGCCCAGCTGTCGCAGGCGTACGACGACGCCGCTGCCGCCGCCTCCCGCGGCGAGGTGCGGGCCCTGCTCCTGCGCGGCGTGGGGCGAGCCTTCTGCGCGGGTCGGGACATCTCCGGGGTCAACCCGGCCGACGACGACGTGCTCGGGTACCTCGGAGGCCTCGTCACGCCGCTCATGCAGAAGATGGCCGCGTTCCCGGCGCCGACGTTCGCGGCCGCCCAGGGGGCGACGCTCGGGGTGGGCCTCGGGCTCCTGCTCGCGACCGACGTCGTGTATGTGGCCGAGAACGCGAAGGTCGGCTCGCCGTTCGCCAACCTCGGCGCCACCCTCGACTCCGGGGGCCACTGGTACTTCACGGAGCGGCTCGGCATGCACCGGACGCTTGACCTCATCTACACCGGCGATCTCATGAGCGGAGCCGAGGCCGTGCGGTCGGGGCTCTTCAGCAGGGCCTTCCCGGTCGACGAGCTGCTCGATCGGACTCGTGAGATGGTGGAGCGCGTCGCCCACGGGGCCACGGGGGCGTTCGTGGCCTCGAAGGAGCTCGTCGCTCAGGTCCGGGACCGGCGACTGGGGCTCTGGGAGTCGATGGACGCCGAGAACAAGGCTCAGGCGGCCCTGTGCGAGTCGGACGACTACCGCGAGGGGTTCAAGGCCTTCCAGGAGAAGCGGAAGCCGGAGTTTTCAGGGCGGTAGCCTGAGCGTGTGCCGGCACCTCGCAGAGCGTCTCAACACCGCAGCCAATCCTCGACCAACCTAGAGCTGAATCCTCTCTTCAGCCGACCGGGGGAGGCCACGGTCTTCCCGCGCTTTACGGTCCCCGAGGGTGAATCGCTGCCCTCGACCGCCTATCAGATCGTCCATGATGAAGCGATGCTCGACGGCAACGCCCGGCTCAACCTCGCGACCTTCGTGGGCACGTGGATGGAGCCCGAGGCCGGCAAGCTCCACGCCGAGACCGTCGACAAGAACATGATCGATCGGGACGAGTATCCCAAGACCGCGGAGATCGAGCACCGCTGCTGGCGGATGCTTGCGGACCTGTGGAATGCGCCCGATCCCGCCAACACCATCGGCACGTCGACTGTCGGCTCCTCCGAAGCGTGCATGCTGGCGGGTCTCGCGCTCAAGCGTCGCTGGCAGCATGCCCGGCGCTCGGCGGGAAAGCCTGCCGACCGCCCGAACCTCGTCATGAGCTCGGCCGTGCAGGTGTGCTGGGAGAAGTTCTGCAACTACTTCGAGGTCGAGGCGCGTTACGTGCCGATCTCAGAGGAGCACCGCGTGCTCGACGGGCACGGGCTCGAGGACTATGTCGACGAGAACACCATCGGCATCGTCGCCATCCTGGGCGTCACGTATACGGGAATGTACGAGCCAGTGCAGGAGATCTCAGAGGCTTTGGATGCCATCCAGGCCTCGACGGGGCTCGACGTGCCGATCCACGTGGACGGCGCGTCCGGTGCCATGATTGCGCCGTTCCTGCAGCCCGACCTCGTCTGGGACTTCAGGCTGCCTCGGATCGTCTCGATCAACACATCGGGACACAAGTACGGCCTCGTCTATCCCGGCCTCGGGTGGGTCGTGTGGCGGGACGCGAAGGCGCTCCCGGAGGATCTTGTGTTCCACGTGAGCTATCTCGGGGGCGACATGCCGACGTTCGCCCTCAACTTCTCCCGCCCGGGCGCTCAGGTGCTCCTCCAGTACTACCTGTTCCTGCGCCTCGGCGTCGAGGGCTACCGAGCCGTCCACGCGGCCTGCCGGAATGTGGCCGAGTATCTGGCTCGCGAGATCGGGGCGATGGAGGAATTCGAGCTCTGGAACGACGGGTCGGACATCCCCGTCTTCGCCTGGAGTCTTCGCGTCGGCCACACGGACAAGTGGAATCTGCATCACCTCTCGGACCGGCTGCGGATGGCTGGGTGGCTGGTCCCGGCCTATCCGATGCCGGCGGGGCTCGAGAACCTCACCGTGCAGCGCATCGTGGTGCGCAATGGCTTTACCCGCGATCTCGCGGCGAGCTTCTTGGAGGATCTGCGGGAAGCGGTGGAGTTCTTGGACTCGGCAGATGCTCCGTTTCCTGACCCGGGGCATGCGCCAGCCTTCCATCACTAGCTGGTCGCG
>NZ_JBQCGQ010000213.1:0-14201 GCF_051955515.1 Sinomonas sp. | reverse complement strand
TATTTCGGCATCGAGGAGGCTGCGGCAGGCCGCTGCCGCTCTCTGATAGGTAGGATCCGCCTTGCCCGCGGTCGGCATCTCGCTCGAGTCCAGTCCGAACCCGTGGTCCGGCGTGTAGCCGGTCTGAGGGGTGGGGTCCTTGATGTTCGGCAATCCGTGGTCGCGCAGGCGGTGATGCGCACCGCAATCGATGTCACGCTGGCGAAGAGCAATCCGACCCACGAACAATTCGTGGGCATGGCCGAGGACGTGTGGGCCGGCGTCGAGCGTTCGGAAGCCCTCGTTCAAGCCCTGCTGGTCCTCGCCCGCGGGGACGCCGGCGTCGTTGTGCGCGAGCCGGTCAACCTCGAGCTCATCGCTGAGAATGCTGCCGACGATGCGCGCCCGCACATAATGCGCGCAGGGCTCGCGCTCGAAACAGAATTCGAGCACGCACCCGTCCTCGGAGATCCAGTGCTGCTCGAGCGTCTGATAGCGAACCTTCTGGACAATGCCATTCGGCACAATATCGCCGGAGGGTGGATTCGAATGGGCACTTCGACGACGCGCGGCGGGGTTGTCCTTGCCATTTCGAACAGTGGTGAGCGTATTCCGCCCGAGGAAGTGACAGGCCTGTTCGAGCCCTTCCACCGCCTTGCTCCTAGGGCCAGCGCACCGCAGGGATTCGGACTCGGCCTGACGATCGCGCGCTCCATCGCGTCCGCCCACGAGGGGCGGCTGGAAGCAGGGGCGCGCCCGGATGGCGGACTCGACCCCACCCGGCGGCTGCAGGCGGGGGCGGAATCGCCGCGGGCGAGCGCCAACGCCGTGGGCTCAAGCAGCCCTCCGTCGGGCGAAGTCGGACTTCAATGAACTCGGCATGAACAGTTGGAAAACCGGGCCGTTGCGCCTGCTACCGGCGGGTAACTTGGAGTGCTGTGATCATCTCCCGCCGAAATTTCCTCTCGGGAGCGACGCTCGCCGCGGCGAGCGCCGCCGTCGTGCCCGGCGCCGCCCTGCAGCCCAGGAGTGCCGTCCCTCTTGCGCTCCCTGACCCCGCCGCCTCCGGAATCGACCACATCGTGGTCGTGATGATGGAGAACCGCTCGTTCGACCACTTCCTCGGGTGGCTGCCGGGAGCCAATGGGAATCAGAGCGGTCTGACGTACGTCGACCGTTACGGTGTTCCGCACGGAACCCACCACCTCACCGACTATCAGGGCTGCAGCCATCCCGATCCCGACCACTCCTATGAAGGCGGCCGGATCGAATTCAACAACGGCAGGTGCGACGGCTGGCTGCGCGCCGGCGAGAACGACGACTTTGCGGTGGGCTACTACACGTCGGACGACCTGGCCTTCTTCGCCCAGGCCGCGCCCGCCTGGACGGTGTGCGACAACTACTTCGCCGCGGTCATGGCCGAGACGTATCCAAACCGCTTCTACCAGCACGCTGCGCAGACCGATCGGACCCACAACTCGACGGCTACCGCCACGATGCCCACCGTCTGGGACAGCCTCGCCTCCGCAGGGCTCACCGCGAAGTACTACTACTCCGACGTTCCTTTCCTCGCCCTGTGGGGTACCAAGTACCTTCCAATCTCCTCGCCGTACTCGCAATTCCGCAGCGACTGCGCCGCGGGCGCGCTTCCGGCGGTCAGCTTTGTGGACCCCCGGTTCACGGATGAGTCCTCGGGGACCTCCGGTGACGATCATCCGCACGCGGATGTCCGCTCGGGCGAGCTTTTCCTCAACGAGGTCTACACGGCGATCACGCAGTCGCCTGCTTGGCCGCGCACCCTCCTGGTCGTGAACTTCGACGAGTGGGGCGGCTTCTACGACCACGTCGCCCCAAGCACTGCTCCCGACGTGAGCACGACGACGGCGCTCCGCGGCTTCCGCGTTCCGGCACTGGTGGTTTCGCCCTACGCTCGCCGCGGCACCATCGCGAGCGGACTGTACGACCATGCCTCCGTGCTCAAGGCCATCGAGTGGCGGTGGGGCCTTCCGGCCCTCACCCCGCGCGACGCAAGTGCGCGGAATCTCGCCGAAGTCCTCGACTTCGCGAGCGGCCCCAACCTCTCGGCGCCAGCGTTCACCGTGCCGCCGTTCGTGGCTGGCCCGGCCTGCACACCGCTCCCCGGCGGGGACCCGGAGGACGAGTGGCACCCACTCAAGGACAAGGCAATCGCCGAAGGATGGAACCTCTCGTGACCAGAAGCCAGCTCGCCGCCCTCGTGCGCAGGCGACCCGCCGCCGTCGTCCTCTCGCTTGTTGCCGTGGTCGCTCTCGTCGCGGCCGCCCTGCTGCGCGGAAGCGTCGGCCAAGCCGCGGCCGCCGACCAGACGCCGCAGTATCTGCCGCCGAGCGCGCATGTATTCGTCATCAACCTTGAGAACAAGGGCTATGACGAGACTTGGGGAGCCAGCTCCCAGGCGCCCTACCTGTCCCAGACGCTCCGCGCACAGGGCGCCCTGCTCAACTCCTATTACGGGATCGGCCACAACTCCCTCGACAACTACGTCGCAGAGGTCTCGGGCCAGGGGCCCAACGAGCAGACCCAAGCCGACTGCCAGGTCTACAGTCCCTTCGCTCAGACCGGGACCGCCTCGCTGGGCCAAGCCGTGGGCAGTGGGTGCGTGTACCCCTCGAACGTGCCCACTCTCGCCGACCAGCTCACGGCTGCGGAGAAGAGCTGGAAAGGCTACATGGAGGACATGGGGACTTCCTGCCGTCACCCGCAGCTCGGTGCCACCGACGACACGCAGAAGGCGCGCGTCGGCGACCAGTACGCCGCGCGGCACAATCCCTTTGTCTATTTCTCGAGCATCACGGGCTCGCCTTCGTGCGCAGCGAACGACGTCGACCTCGCCGCCCTCCCGAACGACCTCGCCTCAGTGGCCACGACCCCGAGCGTCTCCTTCATCACGCCCAACCTGTGCCACGACGGGCACGACTCGCCGTGCGTCGACGGCGAGCCCGGCGGCTTGGTTTCGGCCGACTCATGGCTCAAGCAATGGGTGCCGACGATCATGGGATCGCCTGCGTTCAAGCAGGACGGGGTACTCGTGATCACCTTCGACGAATCCGACGGCCCTCAATCGGACGCCAGCGCCTGCTGCGGCGAGGGGCCCGGGCCCAATGCGCCGATGCCGGGCATCACGGGACTGGGCGGAGGCCGGGTCGGGGCGCTCGTGCTCTCGCCATTCACGGCCGCCGGGACGTGGTCGACGACCCCGTACAACCACTACAGCCTTCTGGCGAGCATCGAGGACCTTTTCCACCTGCCCTACCTCGGATACGCCGGAACACCTGGGCTCAACCGCTTTGGCCTGAACGTGTTCAACGCGAAGCTCTGACTCGCTAGGCGACCTTTCTGCGCAGGCGATCCAAGAGCTGTCTGAGGAGTCGGGAGACCTGCATCTGGCTCACCCCCAGGATTTCCGCGATCTCGCTCTGGCTCATCTCCTCGATGAAGCGGAGTCGCAGCAGCTGCCGTTCCCGCTCGGTGAGGCCGGTGAGCGCTGCAGCGAGGACTTGCTTCTGCTCGACATCCTCGTAGCCAGTCTCAATGCTGGTCAGGACTCGTCCGGTGACGGCGGAGTGCCCCTGAGTGGCTGGCTGGTCGATGGGCAGACCGACCATCGCTGCGGCTCCGAGTTGCGCTTCGTCGACCTTGTCCTCGGAAAGGCCCGCCGCCGCGGCGATCTCCTTCCTGTCCGGTTCCCGGCCGAGTTCGGCGGTGAGGCGCCGGCTGACTGCGTTGACCTCCAGTCGGAGCTCCTGAATGGGGCGGGGCGGGCGGACGACCCATGACTGATCCCGCACGTAGCGCTTGATCATTCCGGTGATCGTCGGGACCGCGTAGGGAACGAAACCTTGCCCGGCGCCCTCCCGGTAACGGCGGATCGCCACCAGCAGGCCCAGCCGGGCCACTTGGCGAAGGTCCTCTGGGTCGTGCCCCGGGTAGCGGTGCCTGTTCGCGACAGCATCAGCCACGCCGAGATAGCGCTCGACCATGTGTTCCACCTGTCCACCGTGTGGTGGATGCTCGCCTTCCTCCTCGAGCGTCGGAGCCGCGCTCATGACCTGGCTCCGAGAGGAGCCGACAGCCTGACGGCCGGAACGGGGACGAGGCCCGCGTCCACACGCAGCCCGCACCGGCACCTCCATTCCAAGGCCCGTGTAGCCGGTCCCCCATCAGCCACCATGCGGTCGGCAACCAGGAGCATAGGCTCCTGGCAGTGCCAAGGGCCGATCGAACCGCCCCCGAGGAGGGCTGACAGCTCTGGTTCCGGTTGGAACGAACGTTCGTCAGACGCGAGCAGCAAGGCACTCTCCTTCAGTAGTAAGGTTATCTAGCATCTAGATAAGCTAGTTATATAGGGGCGACGGCGCCGTGTCCAGACGACTCCCTCGGGGAACTGCTTCTGATATGGTTCCTAGACTGTCTAGCGATTTTCCGGGGAGGAAGGACCGATGAACGCCCAGCCCGACCGGCCCGGCTATTGGTACGCGCAAGACACCCCCGCCAAGGAGCGGGCGGTACAGGTGCTCAACGCCCTGCGCGACTACCGGGCGTCCGAGGGCGCCATGCGCCGGCGCACCCGGGCCACAATGTCCATGGGCGAGACCGACCTACTCGCACTCCGCTACCTGCTCGAGGCCCAGGCGCAGGGTCGGGACCTCAGCCCAAAAGACCTCGCTGCAAAGCTCGGCATCACTTCCGCCTCCATGACGACCCTGGTCGACCGTCTCGTGCGCTCCGGCCACGTGAGCAGGGAGCCACACCCCACTGACCGGCGAGCCCTCATCCTCCGCCCGACGCAAGGCTCCGACCACGAGGTCCGGAAAACGCTTGGAGAAATGCATCGGCGCATGGTCGAAGTCGCTGCCGCGCTCTCCCCCAAAGAGTCCGAGACCGTAGTGGGGTTCCTCCGGGACATGGCCGCGGCCGTGGACAAAATCGAGCCGCTCGCCCACTGAGCGCGCCACCGACTTGCGGCAGATGATCCCGTTCGCTGGCGCGCTCACCCGGGACGAGCGGGTCGCCGCAATCCACAAGGCGGCCGCCCGTGCGCCGTGACCAACTCGGGCATGCCATCCGCGCGGCCAACGACATCGCCCAACAGGACGTGGTGACCATCATCGGCAGCCAGGCGATCCCTGGGTTGGCGGTGAGATGTCCACGTTCCACGAGACTCACGGCCTCTACATGCAGGCATCGGCCGGACGGAACGCCCGGTCCGTGTCGAGAAGGTCAACACCAAAGGCCGCCCAGCTCTCTGCATTGACCGCATGATCTCTGGGTGGCGAAGCTGAAGACGCCATCAGACCCGGCAGCCAGCGGCTCAGCGGAAGCAGCGGTCAGCTCGTGCCCCGAGGAACGGTGAGCCCGACATCACCTTCACGTCAAACAGCAATGGGACCGTCTCATCGACGGTCCCATCACCTGTATCAGTGGAGGTAAGGGGATTCGAACCCCTGACCTTCTGCATGCCATGCAGACGCGCTACCAACTGCGCCATACCCCCGTGGAGCTGAGGGGATTCGAACCCCTGACCCCCTGCATGCCATGCAGGTGCGCTACCAGCTGCGCCACAGCCCCTTGCCGGCGCTTCAGAAACACCCGCTCGGGGACCTCAAATCCCCTTGCCTGCTCCGAAGCAACTCGACTATCTTAGCCCGGCGCAGCCGAGCGGCACAAATCGAATGGGCCGCACGAATCAGCCTTCAACGATGGGAACAGGCACCAGCAGGCTCCCTGCATTGTGCTCCCCCAACCGCCAGCGAATGGCGCCGTCGTCGGCCGGAGACCGCTCCTCCAGCACCGACCAATTGCAGTTGGAAAGCCCAGAAAGTGCGCCCCACAGACCGTGCGGAAGACCCAGCAGCTCGGCCAAGGCCACACGAATGGCACCGCCGTGGCTCACCACCACAAGCGTGCCCTTCTCCCCCACCTCGCCGAGCGCACTTTCGACGGCCTTTCGCGTCCGGCGAGCCACGTCGAGCCTCGTCTCGGCGCCTCCCGCGGGAACGCTGACGTCGCCGTCCTCCCACCGGGCGAGGTGCTTGCGGTCGGTGAGGCGGATCTCGTCGAAGGTCTTGCCCTGCCAGCTGCCAGCGTTCGTCTCGCGCAGCCCGGGATCGGTCGCCACGGCGAGCCCGGTCTCGGTAGCGAGGGCTTCCGCCGTCGCCTGTGCGCGGTCAAGATCAGAGGCGACGATCGCGGTCGGCCCCATCGCAGCAAGCAGGCGAGCGGCGTGCGCTGCCTGGCGCACGCCGTCGTCGTTCAAGGGGATGTCCGTCTGCCCCTGGAAGCGGCCAGCCGCATTCCAGTCAGTCCGCCCATGGCGCCAGAAGACAATCCTGCGTCGTCTCCCCACGCCAGCTCAGCCAGCCGCCGAGGCCGCGGACTCCCCAGGCTCCTCGAGCCCGAGGTCCACCACGGGGCAGTCCTTCCACAGGCGCTCGAGCGCGTAGAAGGAGCGGTCCTCGTCGTGCATCACGTGAATGACCATGTCGCCGTAATCGAGCAGGACCCACCGGCCCTCGCTCCGGCCCTCGCGCCGCACTGGGCGCCGATCGACCTTGATGAGCTCGTCCTCGATGTTGTCGACGATCGAATTGACCTGCCGCTCGGTCGACGCCGAGGCGATGAGGAAGAGGTCAGTGATCGCGAGCCTCTCGCTCACATCGACTGCCACGATATTCTCGGCCAACTTGTCCGCCGCGGCCTTCGCCGCGACCTTCGCGGACTCGATAGCCGTTACGTCTGCGCTCACTCTGCTCCTTGATAGGTGTGAAGAATTCCTGGTGCTGTCGGGGCTATCTGCCCAGCAGCACAATGAGGACGGCCACAATGAGGGCCACGATGCCGAAAGCGCCGATTCCCAGGAACACGATTCGTTCCCGATCGGTGCGTGCCGCCTGCGGCCCCAAAGGCTCGAGCCCGTGCGCCGAGACCGCCGAAATCGGTGCCGCCTCCTGCCTGCCAGTGGCAGATGCCCCTCGCTGCTTCGGCGTGCGATCCGTGACGACGGGCACATGGTGCGTCGTCGGAGGCTTCATCACAGGGTGCGGAATCCCGGGGACCTTGACGTACTCAAGCGGCGTCACCATGGCGAGGTTGTTGGCCGCAGTCGGTGCTGGCCCGATCTTCCGGGTCGCCTCGGCGTCCCGGCGAGTCTCCTCCGCGAGCCTCTGGCGGGCCTGGGCACGACGGCTCAGGACCGCTTCCCGCTCTGCCTTAGCCACCTGCTCTTTCCGCTGCTCAGGATCGACGGCGGATGGGCCCTCCTTCTGGCCCGCGAGCATGTCCGCCTGATTCTTCGCCTGCGCGCGCAGCAGCTCACGCGCAGCGGCAATCTGCTCGTGGCTCAGTGCGCGGAACGATCCCGTCTCCGGACCCAGAACCGGTTCGCCGGCGGGATTCTTCGGGATCTTGATCGGCGCCGTAGGCGTGGGCTCCCGGAACGGAGCGCCGGACGACGGCGGCCGGCTGGGCGGGCGGGGAGCGTTCGCCGACGCGGACTGGACAGGCTGCGCCGAAACCACGGGAGGCGGGGCGGCGGGAACATCTCCCGCCTGCTCGGCCTGCTGCCGCAGAGCGCGACGGCTCGGGAACGATGCCGCCTGCTCCTTCTCCGCCAACTCACGGAGCCGACGGTGCGCCTCCCGGTCGCGGGCACGCGCCTGGGACGTGCGTTCGGCGCGGTCAGCCGCTTGACGGCTGGCCTCGTCAGGAGCCGTAGCCAGTGCCCGGCGCGATCGCGCCCGGGACGCAGCGCTCCGATCTACGGCAGCCTGAGCCTCGGCCTCAGCCCTCGCTTCAGCCTCGGCCCGGGCCTCAGCCTCTGCCCGGGCCTCAGCTTCAGCTCGCGCCTGGGCAGGAGTCAGCTCAACGGCGTTGCCCTCGCCGCGAGCCGCTTGGGCCAGCCGACGCTCGCGGCGGCTCATGGTCGGCTTCTGCTCGTTGTTCATAGCTTCATCACCCGATCGCCGAAGCACTGCCAGCGTTGCCAGCACTCCCCAGGGGCGAGTCGACGTGGGCCAATTGGACCACGCCGTCCATGCGGGAACTCTGCATTTCGGTACCGTTCCGGTACAGCCCGTACTTCGCGATGTACTGGACCACACCGTCCGGCACGAGGTACCACACGGGCTCGTGCGCCGCGACGCGTGCACGGCAGTCCGTCGACGAGATCGACATCGCGGGAACCTCGAGGAGGCTGACTTCCGCGCGGGCGAGGTCAGGAAGCTCGTGCCCGGGGCGCGTCACGCCCACGAAATGGGCGAGGCTCCACAGCTCGTCGATGTCCTTCCACGAGACGATCTGCGCCATGGCGTCGGCACCCGTGATGAAGTAGAGGTCCGCCTCGGGCCGTTCGGCCCGGAGGTCCCGCAGCGTGTCGATGGTGTACGTGGGTCCGGGCCGCTCGATATCCACCCGGCTCACGGTGAACCGCGGATTCGAGGCCGTCGCGATGACCGTCATGAGATAGCGGTGCTCAGCCAGGCTCACGCGTCGGCTCGACTTCTGCCAAGGTTCACCCGTCGGAACGAACACCACCTCGTCCAGCCCGAACTTGGACGCAACCTCGCTTGCGGCGACGAGGTGCCCGTGATGAATGGGATCGAACGTCCCGCCCATCACGCCCAGACGGATACGCCGCCCTTCGGGCACCTGCATTGGTTCCGTCAAGGGTCAGTGGCTCGGCGCGCCCTGATGGCGGTCGTGCTTGTTCGGGTGCTGGCGGTGCGGATCCGCGTGCTCGTCGGTCGCCTCGTGGCGACGGCCCAGGTTCGTGTAGGAAAGCGTCACGAAGAGCAGGACAACGAACACGACGAACAGCGTGATTCCGATGACGAACGGCGGTGCGATCGTTGGCGCCGGCGCTTCCTCCCCCGTGGCCTGCGCACTCACTGTGAGTGCGGTGGTCAAAAGCGTTGCCAACATCGTCTACCCCTTCAAACCTCGCGGATTCGTGTGGTCACAGCCGTGACCGGTCTTCCGTTCATCCTACCCCGGCCGGTGGCGGCGAAGCCGTCAGCCCCGCACCTGTCCCTCGCCCTGCACAATCCACTTGGTCGTGGTGAGCTCGGTGAGTCCCATCGGCCCCCTGGCGTGGAGCTTCTGCGTCGAGATGCCGACCTCCGCGCCCAGACCGAGTTCGCCCCCATCGGTAAAGCGGGTCGAGGCGTTGACGATCACCGCCGCGGAATCGATCTCGGCGATGAAGCGCTCCGCGTTCCGCAGGTCATTGGTGATGATCGCCTCGGTGTGCCCGGTGCTCCAGCGACGGATGTGGTCGAGTGCCTCGTCCAGAGAATCCACGGTTGCCACCGCGAGATCGAGGTCCATGTACTCGGTGGCCCAGTCATAGTCCGTGGCCGGAGCCGACTCAATCCCCACAGGCAGCGCCTCGAAGGCCCGACCATCCACGTGGAGCCGGACGCCACGTTCGGCCAGCGCACGAGCAACGGCGGGGAGCACAGTGCTCTTCGAGTGCACGAGCAGGGTCTCAACGGTGTTGCAGACGCTGGGGCGCTGGGTCTTGGCGTTGAGCAGGATCTCGACCGCCATGTCCTCGCTGGCCGATTCGTCGACAAAGATATGGACGTTGCCCTCGCCGGTCTCGATCACGGGGACCGTCGAATTGAGGACCACGTTCTGGATGAGCTCGCGCCCACCACGCGGGATGAGCACGTCAACCCGCCCGCGGGCCCTCATGAGCACGTCCGCTCCTGCACGCCCGTACTCGTCGATCGTCTGCACAGCATCGGCCGGAAGCCCGGTCGCCTCGAGCGTGTCGCGCAGGATCGCCACCAGCTCGCGATTCGTGTGAGCCGCGGCGCTTCCGCCCCGGAGGATCACCGCATTGCCGCTCTTGAGAGCAAGACCGGCAATGTCCACCGTCACGTTGGGCCGGGCCTCGTAGATCGCCGCGACCACGCCCATCGGGACATTCACCTGCCGCATCCGCAGCCCGTTGGGCAGGGTCTGACCCCGCACCACATTCCCCACCGGATCCGGAAGCCCGGCGAGGTTCTCGAGCGCAGAGACGAGCCCGTCGATGCGCGCGGGCGTCAGCGCGAGGCGGTCGAGCAGTGCCTTCGACGTCCCATTCTCCCGGCCAGCCTCGAGATCCTTCTCATTGGCGGCGAGGATCCGTGCCTCGTTCTCCTTGAGCGCCGCACCGATGGCGAGGAGGGCGCGGTCCTTCCACGCCCGGTTGGCACGGCCGACGGCGCGCGAGGCCACGCGGGCACGGTCGCCGATCGAGAGCACGGCGGCCTCGACGTCGACCGGCTGGGCGGCAGCCGCGGTGGCGGCTTCCTCAGCGGCGACGGGGACAGTCTCGTGGTGGGCGACGGTGTCAGTCATGCAGTCAAGTCTACCGAGCTAAACGATCACGAGGTCGTCGGTGTGAACGACCACACGCTCGTACTCAGGGCCCAACTCGCGGCCGAGCTCCTTGGTGGAGCGCCCGAGCATGCCCGGCAGCTCGTCGGCCGAGAAATTCACAAGTCCCCGGGCCACCACCTTGCCGGCCTGATCTGCGATCTCCACCGGGTCGCCGGCTTCGAAATCGCCGGTCACCGCGGTGATGCCTGCCGGGAGAAGCGATCGGTGACGCTGCGCCACGGCCCGCACAGCGCCGTCGTCGAGCGTCAGAGTCCCGCGCGTCGCCGCAAGGTGAGCCAGCCAGAGGAGCCGCACCGGCTTTCGGCGCCCGCTCACGCTGAACCAGGTCCCGACGTCCTCGCCTGCCAGCGCGTGGTGCGCAGCCGCCGTCGACGTCACCAGCGCAGGAATCCCCGAGCTGGCGGCGATACTCGCGGCCTCGACCTTCGTGGCCATGCCGCCCGTGCCGACCCCGGCGGCCCCCGTGCTGCCGATCACTACGCCGTCGAGGTCGTCGGTGCCCCGGACCTGAGGAATCCGCACGCCGCCCGCCGAGGGCGGCCCCGTGTAGACGGAGTCGACGTCGGAGAGCAGCACGAGCGCATCCGCGTGCACGAGGTGGGCGACGAGCGCCGCCAGCCGATCGTTGTCGCCGAAGCGGATCTCATGGGTCGCCACGGTGTCGTTCTCGTTCACCACCGGCACCACGCCGAGGTGGAGGAGCTTCTCGAGGGCCCGGTGCGCGTTCTTGTACTGCGTCCGGCGGACAAGGTCATCGGCCGTGAGGAGGACTTGGCTCACGGTCACGCCGTGCGCGCCGAAGGCCTGGGTGTAGCGGGCCATGAGCAACCCCTGACCCACGCTCGCCGCCGCCTGCTGGGTCGCGAGGTCGCGCGGGCGCTTGGCCAGACCAAGGGGTGCCAAGCCAGCAGCGATCGCGCCCGACGACACCAGGACGATCTCAGTTCCGGCGTTCGCCCGCTCGGCCAAGGTGTTGACGAGCGCCGCGAGGGACTGTTCGGAGATGCCGCCGCGGATGGTCGTGAGCGACGACGACCCAACCTTGACGACGATCCGGCGCGCCTCGGGCAGCCACTCGCGCCCGCGCGCGCCCAGATCAGCGCTCGGACTCGTAATCGTCATCACCCTCCGCTTCCTCCTCGGATGTGAGGTCCGGCGCCCACTCCTTGCGGCGGCTCGATTCGGTCCAAATCCCTGCGCGCCGCTCCGCCTCGAGTTCGTCGCGGGCCGCAGCCCGCGCGGCCTTGCGGTCCTCGTAATCCTCGCGCTTCTGCGCACGCGTCGGTCGCGACCAGTCCGAGAGCCGGAGGTCAGTGCCACGAGGCCCGGCGAGCAGCTCAGCGCCCGCAGACATCGTGGGCTCCCAGTCGAAGACGACGGCGTCGTCCTCGCCGATCACCACCGTATCGCCGGCGTTCGCTCCGATCTTGAACAGCTCGTCCTCGACTCCCAGCCGGTTGAGCCGGTCGCTGAGGTAGCCCACAGCCTCGTCGTTCGTGAAGTCGGTCTGCTTGACCCAGCGCTCGGGCTTCTCGCCGATGATCCGGAAAAGCGGCTCCAGGTTGCGCTCCTCGCGCCGGATCGTGAACCCCTTCTCGTTGACCGCACGAGGGCGGAGGACGGCGGGGGCCACCTTGGGCGGCGCCGTCTTGACCTCGGCGCGGGCCTTCTGGACGATCTCGGCCATGGCGAAGCCGAGGGACCGGAGCCCCTCGTGGCTCGTCGCCGAGACTTCGAAGACGCGGTACCCGCGGCCCTCGAGCTCCGGCCGGACCATGTCCGCCATCGCCTTGCCGTCCGGCAGGTCCACCTTGTTCAGGGCGACGAGCCTCGGGCGTTCGTTGAGCGGAACGACTTCGCCATCAGGTCCGGCGAAGCTCATGTCCACGCTGTACTTCGCAAGCTCGCGCTCGATCACGTCCAGATCGTCGAGCGGATTGCGGTCGGACTCCAGAGTTCCGCAGTCGAGGACGTGCACGATCGCGGCGCAGCGCTCGACGTGCCGTAGGAAGTCGTGGCCGAGGCCGCGACCCTCGCTCGCACCCTCGATCAGCCCGGGGACGTCGGCGATCGTGAAGCGGACGTCGCCGGCCTGGACCACCCCGAGATTCGGGACGAGCGTGGTGAACGGATAATCGGCGATCTTCGGACGCGCGGCAGACATGGCTGCGATGAGGCTCGACTTCCCGGCCGACGGGAACCCGACGAGCGCCACGTCCGCGATCGACTTGAGCTCGAGGAGGATGTCCCGCTCCTCGCCCTCAATGCCGAGGAGGGCGAAGCCAGGCGCCTTGCGCTTGGCTGTCGCCAGCGCGGCGTTGCCCAGTCCGCCCTGTCCACCCGCGGCAGCAACGAATTCCGCACCCTCGCCGACGAGGTCCGCGAGGACCTCACCGTCGCGGGACTTCACGACCGTGCCGTCCGGCACCGGCAGGATAAGCGTCTCGCCACGGTGCCCCGCGCGCCAGTCGCCCATGCCAGGTCCACCGTTCTGAGCGGTCCGATGCGGAGAGTGGTGATAGTCGAGGAGGGTGGTGGTCTGCGACGAGACCCGGAGGATCACGTCTCCCCCGTTGCCTCCGTTCCCACCATCCGGACCTCCGAGAGGCTTGAACTTCTCGCGCTTGACAGACACGCAGCCGTGGCCACCGTGGCCTCCAGAAACGTGCAGCACCACGCGGTCAACGAAGCTCGCCACGCCATTCTCCTTACGCCGGGGTCACCCCCGATTCTAAAAAACAAGTGGAGGGGGGCCGGTGGGCCGCACCACCCGGAAAAAAACAAAAAGCGCGCGGCCCATCGAGCCGCCCCAACTACTGGGCGGCGACGATGTCCACCACGCGGCGGCCGCGACGCGTGCCGAACTGCACGGCGCCAGCCTCAAGGGCGAACAGCGTGTCGTCCTTGCCACGGCCCACGCCGTTGCCCGGGTGGAAGTGCGTGCCGCGCTGGCGGACGAGGATCTCGCCGGCGTTGACGGTCTGGCCGCCGAAGCGCTTGACGCCGAGGCGCTGAGCGTTCGAGTCGCGGCCGTTGCGGGTGGAGCTTGCGCCCTTCTTGTGTGCCATGAGCTGTGCCTACCTTGGAATCTGTGGGGTTGGGGAAGTACCGGGAGCCGAGATCAGGCGGTGATGCCGGTGATCTTGACCTTCGTCAGGTCCTGACGGTGACCCTGGCGCTTCTTGTAGCCCGTCTTGTTCTTGTACTTCTGGATGACGATCTTCGGGCCACGGAGGTCCTCAAGGACCTCAGCCGTGACCTTGACCTTGGCCAGCTCGGCGGAATCCGACGTGACCTTCTCACCGTCGACCAGCAGGAGGGCAGGCAGCTCAATGGTGCTGCCGGCACCGCCGGCCACGCGGTTGAGGGTCACGAAGTCTCCGACGGAAACCTTCTCCTGGCGGCCGCCTGCACGGACAATCGCGTACACCACTGGGAACTCACTTCTCTCGACGTTATTACTGAAAGCTCTTGCGCGCGGCGCTCTCGACGCCGCTGCTCCTCGCAGCGGTGACGACAACACTCGACTGTGCTTCTTGCCGTGAGCCCGCGAAGGGATTCCCTGGGAGCAAAACCCAGTGGTAGGCGTCAGCACCGAGGATCTAGACTACGTCACTCCTCCATCCGGCCGCAAATGAGCCTTGCCGGAAGCACGCGGTACAAGTCTAGCCCACCTCTGAGACAACCTCGTCTCAGGCGTACTTCGACGGCGCGTCGAAGAAGTCGCGCTCGTAGCCCGTGGAGTGCACGAAGGCCTCCATCATCGCCGCCCGCTCCGCCGCAGAGGCGGCGCG
>NZ_JBQCGQ010000212.1:0-35624 GCF_051955515.1 Sinomonas sp. | reverse complement strand
CTGAACCGGACCCAGAGAGCCGCGAGACCCATCGGGAAGGCCACGAGGAACGGGAGGCGCCAGCCCCACTCCGCCATCGCAGCGCCCCCGAGGGCCGCAGTCAGGGCGGCGGCGAACAGCGTGCCGAACATCATGGCGATGAAGGTTGCCGCGTTGGCGTAGCTGACCACCTGGCCGCGCTTGTTCTGCGGCGCATTCTCGGAAAGGTAGGAATTGCCGTTGCCGGTCTCCGCACCCATCGAGAAGCCCTGGATGAAGCGGAGCACCACGAGGAGGATGGGGGACGCGACGCCGATCGCCGCGGCGCTCGGAAGGACGCCGATGAGGCCGGTCGCGGCGCTCATCGTGGTGACCAGGAAGATGAGGACGGCGCGGCGGCCGATCCTGTCGCCCCAGTAGCCGCCCACCGCCGCACCGAGCGGGCGGATGAAGAACGGAATGCCGAAGGCAACGAGCGCGAGCAGCATGGCGGTCGACGGGTCGCCGCCGGGGAAGAAGACGACCGCGAGGGTTCCCGCCAGGAATCCGTAGATGGCGTTGTCGTAGAGTTCGACGAATATCCCGGACAGGCCGGCGATCACCGATTTGGCGCTGATCGAACGCGTTTCAACGCGTTCGGAAACCAGCGTTTCCCGTGTTTGGGACATGGAGCACTCCTCAGATGGGGATGGTGGGGCCGTCCGCCCGTTAGATTCTGGGGGACTGGAATAAGTATTGTGAGCCACTTCACGCTGGATCAAGAGCGGTTCGATAGCCGTTTCACATGGGACCCAATCAAATCCTTATGTAGGACCCTGCGGGCCGCAGAACCCGCGGCATTGCTGGGCGTAGGCAGCAAGGGGCGACGCCGCGCGGGCAGCGCGGCATCGCCCCTGAGCGTTATTCAATTTCTATCCGGAATTGCTGGAGAGGCTATTTCTCCGGGTCCTCGGAAATGTTGATGAGCACTTTCGACGAGCGCGAGGAATCCGCCGCGCAGGCAAATGCGTCCTGGGCTTCGTCGATTCCGAAGACCTGCGTGATGACTGCCTCCGCGCGCGGATCGGCGGCCAGCAGCGCCACCGAGGCGTCGAGCTCGACGTCGAACCGCTGCGAACCGAAGAGGGTGACCTCCTTGGCGATGAGCCCCGCCATCGGAATCGGCAGAGGTCCCGCCGGGAGCATGCCGAGCTGGAGGACGGAGCCTCCCGGCCGCACGGCGTCGAGGGCAGCCACGAGAGAGGGCACGACTCCGGCGGCCTCCACCACGATGTCGTAGCCCCCCGCCTCAATCCGTTCCCCGGCACCCAGGCGGACGACGTCGTCGGCTCCCACCTCGCGCGCGACCTCGCGCGGGAGCTCCTGAAGGTCCGCGGCCACCACGCGGCCCGCGCCAGCGGCGCGGAGCGCAATGATCGCCAGGCAGCCGATGGGTCCGGCGCCGCTCACGAGGACGTTCGCCCCGCGAACCCGTTCGCCGAGCCTGCCGACCCCGTGCAGGGCCACAGCGAGCGGCTCGGAGAGGGCCGCGCGCCGAAGCGGCAGGCCGTCCGGGAGTTCGCGGAGCTGCTCTGGGGTGACCTCGAGGAATTCGACCAAGCCGCCTTGGGTGTGGGGATCGGTCGAGGCGCTGCCCAGGTAGCTGCCGCCGGGGGTGAGGTTGAAGCCGGCCCCGTGCACGCCACCGGGGAGAGGGGTGGGCCGCGCCGGATGGATGGCGACCCGCGCGCCCACGCCGAGGCTCGTCTCCGCGGCTGGCCCGATGTCGTGGACCACGCCCACCACCTCGTGCCCGAGAGTCAGCGGGGTCTTGATGACGTAGGCGCCGTTGCGCCCGTCCTTCGCGTAGTGCAGATCCGAACCGCAGATCCCCCCGTAGACGATGCGCACGAGGACGCGATCCGGCGAGACGACGACCGGTGCAACCGACTCGACCCGGAGATCCCCTTCGCCGTGGGCAATAACAGCTTTCATCATCTGATTCCCTTTCTCGAAGCCGAAATTCTCAGCGCGACAGATATCCGCCGTCGACCGGCAGCACCACGCCATGGACGTAGCGCGCCGCCCCCGAGGCGAGGAACAGCGCCGCACCCGCGATGTCCTCCGGACGCCCCCACCGCCCCGCCGGGATACGATCACGGATCTGGCGCTCCCGCGTCTCGTTGGCGAGCAGGGCGACATTCATCTCGGTGTCGATGAAGCCCGGCGCGATGGCGTTGACGTTCACCCCGCGCGGAGCCCATTCGTTCGCGATCGACTTGGTGAGCTGCCCCACCGCACCCTTCGAGGCCGCGTAGGCAGAGGCCGTGAAGCCCCCGAAGAAGCACAGCATGGACGCCATATTGATGACCGTGCCGTCGCCCCGATCGAGCATGGGCCGGCCGAAGAGCTGGATGAGCTCCATGACGGTGCGGAGATTGACCTGCAGCACCTGGTCCCAGTCGTCGCCGGGGAATTCCTCGAATTTGTGCCGGATATTGATTCCCGCATTGTTCACGAGGATGTCCACGCGATGATGGTCGAGGACGGACCGCGCGGCATCGGCTAGCTCGTCGGGGGAGGCCAAGTCGGCGGTGACATCGCGATAGCGCTCGTGCGAGATTCCGGCAGGACGCCGCTGGATCCCGATTACTTCCGCGCCGTTCCGCAAGTACAGCTCGGCGATGGCCCGGCCGATCCCCGAGCTCGTCCCGGTGACGACCGCGGTCTGCCCCGTGAGGTCCGCGCTGAACTCAGGCAATGTGGGATCCTCCGTTCACGTCGTACGTCACGCCGGTGAGGTAACCCGATTCCTCCCGCAGGAGGAATTCGATGACGTTCGCCACGTCGTCGACCGTGCCGATCCTGCCCACGGGCAATTCCTGCAGCAGGAACGCCTTGCGCTCATCGCTCAGGCGACCGCCCATGATGTCCGTATCGATCGAGCCCGGCGCCACGGAATTGGCCGTGATGCCGTACTGCCCGAGTTCGCGGGCCAGCGTGCGGGACATTCCCAGCAGGGCAGCCTTCGACGACGAATAGGCCGCCCGCCCGTACACCCCGCCGCCGCGCTCGGCGGAGGCGGAGGAGATATTCACGATGCGTCCCACTTTGTGCTCCGCCATGATCTTCACCGCGGCCTGCGTGATGTAGAACGTGCCGTTGAGGTTGACATCGATGACCCGCCGCCATTCCGCGTCCGTCACCTCGAGGAACGGGGTCGGTGAGCTGATCCCGGCATTATTGACGAGCCCCACGACCTGCGGGAGTGACTTCGCGATCTCCGCGACGGCCGCGTCGACCGACTCGCGGTCGCTGATGTCAGCGCCCACGCCGAGTACCGCGCCGCCGTGCTGCTCCTGGATCTCGAGGGCCACCTTCTCGCTGGCTTCGCGATCGAGGTCGACGACGGCGACCGCCCAGCCCTGCTGCGCGAGCCGCTGGGCCGTGGCGCGCCCGATGCCGCGGGGCGAGGCGGCGCCGGTGACGATGGCGGTACGTTCTGTGGGGAACGGGGCGGCGGGGTATGCGGGCAGAACCATTACTTCTCCGTTTCTGAGGTGTGAGATCTTGTGCGCGCAGGCAGGATGCTGCGCAGGTATTTCGCATTCGAGGCCCCGACGCTCGGGCCGTCGCCCCCGTAGTGCTCTACGACAAATGCCCCGGTGAAGCCTTGGGCGATCGCGGCCTGGATCATGTCCCGGTAATTGATGATGCCGAGTTCGAGCGAGGTTGGGTGGGTGAGCACCAGACCCCGCGAGGGGTCCTCGAGCCGCGCATAGTTCTTGATGTGCCAGTAGTTGGCGTGCGGGAGGGTGAGGGCGAAGGTCTCCTGCCAGCTCTCGATGGGCCGCTGCTGGCGGATCAGGTTGCCGACGTCCGGGTTGAGGCCGACGGCGGCATGCCCGATGTCGGCGAGGAACCTCACCGCGTCCTTCCCGCTCCCGAGGTACGTGTCCTCGTACAGCTCGAGGGAGAGCTCGACGCCGACGCTCGCTGCATGCTCGGCGAGCTCGCGATAGCGGCGGACGGCAAGTTGGTACGTCTCCGGATCGGCGGGACGCTCCGGACCGGGCACGGTCCAGAACCACGTCACCTGCATCTGGGCATCTAGGAGCTCGTCGTGGAGGCCGAGGCACACGATGGGCGCGCGGAGCGCCGCGGCGGCGTCGATGGTCCGGTGTGCGAGCGCCAGATTCGCCTCGCCCCGCTCCGGGTGGATGACGCTGCGACGGACGACGGAAATGCCCGGAACCTTGAGTCCCGCCTCGTCGAGGACCGCGCGCAGCTCCGCGAGGCGCTGCGGTGCGAGGTCTCCGATGCTGATCCACGACGTCGAGATTTCGACGGCGGAGAAGCCCGCCTCGACGACGGGCTGGAGCTGCTGCCGCCACACCTCGGAGGGCAATTCGGCGACAGGAACGGCGTCGTGCATTCCTGGGAACTGGAGCATCGCCGCGGAGATGCTCCAGTTCGCGGTGCGCGCACTGGCAAGCGCCGCGCTGGCCACTGCCGCGCTGGTCACTGCCGGGCTAGCCAATGCGGAGGCCCCCGTTGATGTTGTAGGTGGCGCCCGTGATGTAGCCCGCCTCCTCGCCGATGAGGAACTCGATGAGCGCGGCAACCTCGCCGGGCGTGCCGATACGGCCGACCGGGAGCTGCGCCAGGAACTTCGGCTTGCGGTCCTCCGTGATGGGGCCGCCCATGATGTCGGTGTCGATCGTGGCCGGGGCGATCACGTTGACCGTGACGCCCTGCGGCGCGATCTCCAGGGCAAGGGCGCGGGAGAAGGCTTCGATGGCGCCCTTCGAGGCGGCGTAGGCCGACTTGCTGAAGGTGCCGCCGCCGTTCTGCATGGCGGTCGATCCGAGGCTGACGACGCGCCCGTAGCCGCGCTCCATCATGCCGGGGACCACGCGTCGCGTGATGACGAACGTTCCCGTGGCGTTGATACGCATGACACGCTCCCAGGCGGCCAGGTCGAGGTCGAGGAATGCAACCGGCGAGCTGACGCCCGCGCTGTTCACGAGGGCCTGGATCGGGGGCAGCTCCTGCTCGAACCTGCTGATCGCCTGGTCGACGGCGGTCTCGTCCGAGATGTCCGCCCCGACACCGAGCGCGCGCACGCCGAAGTCCGACTCGATCTCGCCCGCCACTGCCTTGACGGCGCTTTCGTCGATGTCGACCAGCCCAAGATTCCACCCGGACTTTGCGAGCCGCCGTGCGAGCTCGGCGCCGATTCCCCGCGCCGACCCGGCCCCCGTGATGATTGCTGTGCCTGCCATGATTCTCCTTCGAATTAGATAATCTATATAATCCCCGGCATCCAAGTGCTCTTGACCTGGATCGGCGCGCTCAGTCTGCCTGTGTCAGCGAGAGGGTGAGGACCCGTTCCAGGTGATCGCGCATGGCGCGCTCCGCGGCATCCGGATCCCCGGTGGCAATGGCCTCCGCGATCGCGGAATGCTCGGCCAGAACGTCGTCCGCGTCCGGAATGCCGTTGAGGAACGACTGCCGCATGCGCTGCGCCTGGGCGTCCAACGTGGCGGCCAGCCGGAACAGGAAGTGGTTTCCGCAGCCGTGCAGGATCCCGTCGTGGAACGAGTGGTCGAGCTTGAGGAACTCGCGGAGCGCGTCCTTCTGCTGCTCGCCGCCCGATCCCCCGAGCCGGGACGCCGCCTCGCGCTGGTCCTCGAGAACGTCGCGGAGGTGGCTCGGGACGGACGGATCGCCGAGTTCGGCAGCCCGACGCACGGCAGCGACCTCAAGGACGAGCCGGGCGTCCATCATGGCCACCTTCTCGTCGGCGGAAAGGTGCGGTGCGGCGGTGTAGCCCTTGTTCGCCACGTACTTCACGAGCCCGGTGGACTCGAGCTGCACGAGTGCCTCGCGGACTGGCGTTGGCGAGACCTCGAGGAGCTGGGCGAGGGCCTCGACCCGAAGCGGAGCGCCTTCCCCGACCTGACCCTCGACGAGCATCTCCAGGATCGACTCGTAGACGCTTTCGCGCAGTCCGGCCCTGCGGATGGGCCGCGCGCTGCTCTGGACGGTCCGTGGGTTCATGAGATCTATCATCCGACACCCGCCGTCCCGGCACCCTGAGGCTCTCGCTGCGCCGCCCACGCCTCGGGGTTCACGGCGTTCCGCGGCACGATGCCCCGGCTTGCGTCGATAAGCGACTCGATCACGCTGCCCGAGACGGCGTCCGTGAAGCTGTCAGTCCAGCACAGCGAATGGGGCGCGAGGATCACGTTGTCCATCGCGGCAAGCGGGCTCTTCACGTCGAGTGGTTCACGCTCGAACACGTCGAGCCCGGCGCCCGCGAGCCGGCCGTCCGAGAGCCGCCGGATGAGCGCCTCCTCGTCCACGACGCTGCCACGGGCGAGGTTGATGAGGCGCGACGTGGGCTTCAGGAGCGAGAGCTCGCGGTCGCCGATGAGATGACGGGTTCCTGCGTTCGCAGCAACAGTGATCATGAGGTAGTCGCTCTGCGCGAGGACCGCGTCGAGCCCCAGCACCTCCACGCCGAGGGCCTCGGCCTCACGACGGCGGTCGGAGCGGTTGTAGGCGATGGTCCGGATGCCGAGGGCGCGGACGAGGCGAGCAGTTTCGAGGCCGATTCCGCCGAGGCCCACGATGCCGACAGTCGCGCCATCGAGCCCCGATCCGCGCCAGTCGGCACGCTCGTCCCATCGGCCCTCGCGGACGAGCCGGTCCTTGATGACCAGGTTGTGCGCCAGCGCGAAGAGCAGGGCGATGCCCGAGTCCGCGACGGGGCGTCGCACTGCGTCCGGGCAATTCGTCAGGAGGATCCCGCGGCGGGTGCACGCCGCGACGTCCACCGCATCGAACCCCGCGCCGAAGCGGGCGATGTGCCGGAGCCGGCCAGCCGGCAGCGAGGCCTCGGCCACGCGCGCGGCGCCGAGCACCAGCACCGCATCGAAGCCCTCGAGCTGGTCGGCCGCGAGATGCCCCGCTTTCTGGGGCAGCACCTTCCATTCGAGGCCCGCCTCGGTCAGCCGCGAGAGGCCGATGTCCCCGAAGATCGTGCTGCCGTCCTCCTCCGCGTAGCCCTTGGTGACTGCGACTCGATAGGTCAAGGGGTCTCCGTCCGTCGGCTGCCCTCCATCGGGCAAATCTATATTCTATAGAATTTGAGGAGACCGGGAGTTGTCAACCCCTTCGCGGGCCGCCGCTCAGTCCGCCTGGTCCGTCCCCGTCCACGGCCCCTCCGGGCCGAGCAGCATCTCGCGGAGGGTCTGGACGACCGCGTCGGCGGCAGCGGACAGGGGCTCGTGGTCGGGCGTCGCAAGGGCAAACCCGACCGTGAGTTCGGGATTGGTGATGCGCCGGAGGCGGAACTCCTCGCCCCGGAATCGGGCCTGGGCCGCTGGCAGCGGGAGGACCGTCACGCCGAGCCCCAACGCCACGGCCTCCGTCAGGGGGCGGCTGTGCTCCATCTCGATGAGGACCTTGAGCTCGAGCCCGGCCCTGCTGAGGGTCTGTTCCATGAGGCTCCGCAGGGTGTGCGTGCGGACGGGAAGAATGAATTCGAAATCCGCGAGTGCCGAAATGGGAACCTCATCCTCACTCGCGCCCGGGACTTCGAGATCGGCCGGCGTCACGAGCACGAGGGGGTCAGTCGAAATCCGGTCGAAATTCACTCCTCGAACAGGCCCCGGGTCAAAAACAAGCGCTGCATCTATTTGACCCATGCGAATGGCCTGGCTGTGGATCACCGTGAGCGTCTCGACAATTCTCATCACGATGCGCGGATAGCGCGACCGCACGGCTTGAAGGATCGGAATCGCCAGGCTGGACGCCAGACTGTAGGGCGCGAGGCCGATCGTGACCGTCCCCGAAGGGCTCGACACCTCGGAGTTGATCTCGTGGTGGGCTTCACTCTCGAGCCGCAGAATGCTCTGTGCGTAGCGGTAGAGCGAACGGCCCGCCGCAGTCGGCACAATTCCGCGGCGACTGCGCACGAGCAGCTGCTGCTTGAATTCCGATTCCAAAGCCGAGACGTGCTGGCTCAGGGCAGGCTGGGCAAGGTGGAGCAATTCCGCGGCCCTCGTGATCGTCCCACTGTCGACGATGGTCACAAAGTACCGCAGACGCCGCGTTTCCATCAAGATCTCCGATGTTTCGGTGTGTGCCATAAGGCAGGCATATATGTCTATGCGAAACGCATATTAGCGCACCGCGAGCGCCGCCCGTACGGTTTTTCCAACACCCCAACCCATCACAGGAGGGCTCGATGACGACCACAGTGGATCTGATCGCGGATCTCGGCGAGAGCTTCGGGGCCTACACGATGGGCGACGACGACGCCCTCCTCGACATTGTCAGCTCGGCGAACGTCGCGTGCGGCTTCCACGCCGGCGACCCCCGCGTCATGGACCGAACTGTGGGCGAGTGCGTCCGCCGCGGAGTCAGCATCGGAGCGCACCCGAGCTTTCCCGACCTGGTGGGCTTCGGCCGCCGGGCGATGGACCTCACGGCCGACGAGGTGCGCACCGACGTGATCTACCAGCTCGGGGCCCTCTCGGGCTTCGCCGCCGCTCACGGTACCGCGGTCACGCACCTCTGTCCGCACGGCCGGCTCGGAAACCTCGTGATCACGCGTGAGGACTACGCCGAGGCCATGGTCGAAGCGGTGGCGCAGGTGGACCCCTCGATCATCGTCCTCACCCAGGCCGGCGCGGTGGTCGACACCGCCGCCCGTCGCGGCATCAATATCGGCCTCGTCGGCGTGATCGACCGCAACTACGAGGACGACGGCACTCTCACCCCGCGCCGCGAGCCGAACGCCGTCATCCACGACACCGACGCGATCGTGGAGCGCACGGTCCGCATGGTCCGCGATGGCATCGTGGTGAGCCGCACCGGGAAGGAACTGGCGGTGACCACGGACTCGGTCCTGCTCCACGGAGACGGCCCGGACGCCGTCGCCGTCGCCCGTCGGGTGAAGCAAGCCCTCCTCGATGCCGGCGTGACCATCGCTCCCCTCGCGGGGGCGAACGCCCTCACCTCGCGCTAGACCGCCCGCTCCGCAAGAGAATCGCGATGAGAACCCGATTAACACCCTGCGGCGAGGCCGCCTTCCGCGTCCTCGTCGAAGACGCCGGCCCCCAGGAGCAGTGGGAAGCCGTGCACCGCATCGCCGAATGGATCGGAGCGCGCCCGGTGCCGGGCGTCTACGGCGTGGTGCCCACGTACGACTCGCTGCTCGTCGAGTTCGACCCGTCCCGCCAGACGTTCCAGATGCTGTCGGCCGTATTTGATGTCGTCCTCAACGACATCCTCCACGACGCCCATAACGATCCCCATCCAGCGGGTCACAGCCCACGCCGCTTCACGCTTCCCGTGCTGTACGGCGGCGAGCACGGCCCGGACCTCGGCTGGGTCGCGGACTTCCTGGGCATCAGCGAGGGCGAGGTGATCGCGCTGCACACGGCCGAGGAATACGTGGTGCGCTGCCTCGGCGGCCCCGCGGCCTCGTGCATGATCGACGGCCCGGCCTTCGCGAAGCCGATTCCAAGGCTTCCCGATCCGCGTCTGCAGGTGCCGCCGAACGCCGTCTCGGTCGCGGGATCTCAGGGCGTGGTCGGGCCCGTCGCGGCCCCGAGCGGCTGGCGGCTCATTGGCCTGTCCCCCGTGGACGTGATGGACCGCGAGAGCGCGACCCTGGTTCCCTACCGTCCGGGCGACACGATCCGCTTCCGGGCCATCGTGCCCAGCGAGTGGGACGGCCTCGTCGGCGTCAAGCTCGGCGAGCTGGTGCAGTGATGCTGATCCTCACTCCCGGGATGACCGTGGTCACCGACCTCGGCCGATTCGACGGGCCACCGCTCGGCTTCTCCGTGAACGGCGCCCTCGACCAGTACTCGGCCCGGCTCGCCAACATCCTCGTAGCAAATCACGAGAACGCCCCACTGCTCGAGATCACGGCCAGCAGGCTCTCCTTCGCCGCGGAGAACGACCTGCTCATCGCCGTCACCGGCTCGGTCGCGAGCATCCGGATCGACGGCTACACCGTGCCCGACCACTCGCCGGTGTCGGTCGAGACGGGCCAGGTCGTCACGATCAACCCCGGCACGGTCGGCCTCCGGAGCTACCTGGCGGTGCACGGCTCCTTCACGGTCCCGATGCTGCTGGGCAGCTGCGCTCCGGACAGCATGATCGGCTTCGGCCTGCGCCTCGAGAAGGGCCAGCGCCTCGCGTGCAATCTCAGCCAGGCCCCGCTGCGGAACCCGTCGCTTGACCTTCCCCTGCTCCGGCTCGGGCCCATCGCCGCCCGGATCGAGGAGGAGCCGCAGATCGAGGTCACCGACGGCCCGGACATCGCGGAATTCGGCGACACCGCGTCCCGCCTCTTCGAGAAGCCCTATGTGGTGAGCCCGCGCAGCAACCACGTGGGCCTCCGCCTGGCAGGTCACCTCCCCGAGCGCGTCTCCACGGGAGAAGTTCTCTCGCGCGGCGTCCCGGTCGGCGCGATCGAGGTCCCCTCGACCCAGGAGCTGCTCGTCCTCCACCGCGGCCGCGGCGTCACCGCCGGCTACCCGGTCCTCGCCGTGCTCACCCTCCCCTCCCTGGACGCGATAGCCCAGGCCCGCCCCGGCCAGCGCGTCCGCTTCCGCCCGACCACGCTCGAGCAGGCTTCGCTCCGCCAACTCGACCAGCACCTGCACCTCACGCGGCTCCGCGAGCGGTGCTGGGAGGCGCTTGCGGCCCACGGCGTGCACGACTTCGACGCGGGGCTCCCCGCTCCCCGAACCCCCACAGTCCCCTCACCCCAACCAGCAGAAAGCAGGCTCCCGTGATCCACGTCCACACCCGCATCGACCGCCCCTCAGCCGACGTCGTCGAGCGCCTCGGCGCATTCTCCTCCGCCACCATCCACGAGGCCCAGGGACGCAAGGGCGCGCTGTCCCATCGCATCAAGCCGCTCCACCCGAGCATGTCCTTCTGCGGCCCCGCGTTCACCGTCAAGGCGCAGCCGGGAGACAACATCATGGTCCAGGTGGCGATCTCCTACGCCCAGCCCGGCGACGTGGTCATCGTCGAGGCCGGCGAGCTCGAGCAGTCAGGCTCTTTCGGCGAGGTCCTCGCCACCGCATGCCAGTCGAAGGGCCTCGCGGCCTTCGTCACGGACTCGGGGGTCCGCGACAGCGCCGAGATCATCGAGCTCGGCTTCCCCGTCTTCTCGGGCTCGGTCTGCATCGAGGGCACGGTCAAGGAGACGCTCGGCCCGGTCAACTTTCCGCTGGCCGTCGGCGGCCAGACCGTCAACCCGGGCGACATCCTCAAGGGAGACGCCGATGGCATCGTCGTCATCCGCCCCGAGGAGGCCGAGGACGTCATCCGCGCCTGCAAGGCGCGCGAGGACCACGAGGCCGAGATCATGGCCCAGCACCGCGCGGGAGGAAAGACCGTCATCGAGCTCCACGGCCTGACCGAGAAGCTCAAGGCCAAGGGCCTGCTGGTCGAGGTCTGATCCGATGACAACCACCATGACCCTCACTCCAGTCCAGCGGCGCGTCCAGCGCGTCGCCGAGCGGATGGAGGCGGCGCGCGCGGACGTGCTCCTCGCCACGAGCCCGAGCGCAATCGCCTACCTCGCCGACCTCAACATCCGCCCCTTCACCGCCCCCGGGACCGTTCTCATCCTCGGGCCGGGCGGGAACACGACACTCCTCGCCTCCGAGGCCGACCAGCCCAAGATCGCCGCGAGCGGCTACCAAGGGCTCACGGACTTCTGGCCTCTGGGAGAGGACGCCGAGGAGCGCCGCGCGTCGGTACTCCGCAGGCATCTTGCCGGTCTCCCCTCCTCGTCCCGAATTGCCGCAGAGCGCGGTGCGCAGGCGGAGGGCTCGATTGCTGCCGAGCCGCTGCTTGACGCAGCCATGCGCATCAAGGACGACGACGAAATCCGTCGCCTCCGCGGCGCGGCGGATCTCGCCGACATCGGGTACACGGCGGTGGTCGACAGGATGACGCCCGAGCTGCGGGTGTACGAGATCGTCCGCAACGTGGACCGCTCGCTGCGGCGGGCCGGCGGCGGAGAGTTCTGGTCTCCGCTCGAGCACGCGGCCGGAGTCACGCGGGCAGGCTACTACCCGGCGAGGAGCATCGCGACCCTCCTCGGGAGGCACGAGGAGACCGGCGTCCTGGACCCGAGCCAGCCCCTTCCGTTCGCGCTCTACCCGCTGAGCGAGAACTACACGGGCACGGCCGGCACCACGATCGTGTTCGAGACGCCGGGGCCGCTTCTCCGGAGCCTCGCGGACGCCCTCTCCGACGCGACCGAGACCGCCCTCGCCGCCATCCGCCCGGGTGTCCGCGCCGACGAGGTCTTCGCAATCCACCGGCGGGCGCTGCAGGGCACGGTCTCCCCCGACCGGCTCGATCCGGTCATCGGCTACTCGGTGGGAACCGGGCCCGCCCGCCCGCTGCTCTCCGCGACCTCCGAAGAGGTCCTCGAGCCCGGGATGGCCCTCTCGGTCCGCACTGCGATCGCCCGCGAACAGGGTCCCGGCATCGCTTTCCAGACCACTGTCCTCGTCACGGAGACCGGGAATGAGCGGCTGAACATCGTGCCCCTGCGTCTCATCGAGCTGCACTAATCGAGCTGCACCAGTTAGGGAATTCCATGACTTCAGCACTTTCCACCGCCACCCCCACGGTCACCCTGACCGCGGGGGCCAAGATGCCCCTCATCGGGTTCGGAACCCACCCGCTTCGCGGGCAGGAGGCCACCGAGGCCATCCTCCAGGCCCTCGACCTCGGCTACCGCAGCGTTGACACGGCCACCCGCTACCAGAATCAGGACGCCGTGGGAGCGGCCCTCCGTCAGACGAGCATCCCCCGCGAGGAACTGTTCATCACCACGAAGCTCCCGCCGGACGCCGTCGGCTTCGAACGCAAGACCCTCGAGCAAAGCCTTGAGGCCCTCGGAAGCGACTACGTGGATCTCTGGCTCATGCACTGGCCTCCGGGAGGCAGCCCGGGAGTTGGCTCGTGGAAGGAGTTCATCCGGGCCCGCGAGGAAGGCCTCGTGCGGGCGATCGGCGTGAGCAACTACCAGATCCGCCTCCTCGATGCGCTCAAGCGCGAGACCGGGGAGTACCCCGAGGTGACGCAGCTCCAGTGGAGTCCCGTCTGCTACAGCGAGCGCTACCTCACCGCGTGCCGCGAGCGCGGAATCGTGGTGGGCGCTCACAGCCCGCTGCGCAGCGCACGGCTGGAGGATCCGGTGCTGACCGAGATCGCGAAGGCCCACGACGTGACGCCCACTCAGGTCATCATCCGCTGGGACGTGCAGCATGGCGTCGCCGTCGTCCCGAAGTCGGCGCACCGAGAGCGCATGCTGAGCAACCTCGACGTCATGCGGTTCACGCTCACCGAGGACGAGATGAAGGCCATCGATGGGCTCAGCGAACTTGAATGACGCAGCCCTCATCGGCCTCGGACCGATGGGCGCCCCGATCGCGCGGCACATCGCCGAGCACGGGTATGCGCTGCAGGTGTGGAACCGCACCGCCGAGAAGGCCGAGGCCTTCCGGGGCACCGCGAAAGTCGCTACGGACCCCGCGGACCTTGCGGCCACCGTCGTCATCTCAGCGCTCCCGGACGTGGACCAGCTGAGCGAGCTGGCGCCGTCGTCCGTCCTCGAGCAGTGGGCTCGAAGCGGCACCCGTTACCTCCTTGTGCTGAGCACCACCTCGCCGGACAAGATCCTCTCGCTCGCGGCACGTGCGGCGGCGTACGGCATCTGCGTCGTCGACGCTCCCATGAGCGGCGGCGACGCCGGTGCCCAAGCCGGCACCCTGAGTCTCATGGTCGGCGCAGACCCCGCGGACTTCGCGCAGCTGCGGCCCCTCCTGGAGACGTTCGCGTCGACGGTCCAGAACATGGGGCCCACGGGGTCCGGCGCGGTCGCGAAGCTCTGCAATCAAGTGGTGGTGGCGGGAACGCTCGTGGCGCTGGCCGAATCGCTCGACCTCGCCCGGCGTGCCGGCCTCTCGCAGGCGCAGCTCGTCGAGGTCCTCAGAGGCGGCCTCGCCGCGAGCGCGGTCCTCGACCTCAAGGCGCAGAAGCTCCTGGAGCGGGACTACGCCCTCGGCGGCAGCGCGGTGAACCAGCTCAAGGACCTGCGCTACGCCGTCGGCTTCGGAAACCGCCTCGGCGCGGAACTGCCCGTGACCCGCGAGACCACCTCGCTCTTCGAAGCCGCCGTGCGCACGGGCCTCGGCGAGAAAGACCATTCCGTGGTGCAGGAACTTCTGCGCTCTGCGCCGCGGGACTGACAGGAGACTCTGAATGACCACCGACCTCGCGTTCCGCCCCTCCGAGCCCGTCCAGCGCATCGAGAGCACCTCGAGGCGCGTCCAGCAGCCGCAGTCGACGGCGAACCTGGTCTCCCTCGCGATGGGCGAGCCGAATTTCGACACCCCGGCCCCCATCCGCGAGGCGGCCGAGCGTGCGATGGCCGAAGGGCGGACGCACTATTCGCCGCTCGTCGGCGAGCCCGCCCTCCGCGAGGCCCTCGCCGAGAAGCTCTCCGCGCAGGCCGGCGAGGAACTGCTGCCCGCCGACGTCCTGGTGACCCAAGGCGGCACCGCGGGCCTCGCTGCGGTGATCCTCGGCGTCGTCAACCCCGGCGACAAAGTGGTCATCCCCGACCCCACGTACTCGCTCTATTCGGATCTCATCAGCATGGCCGGCGGCGAATGCGTGACGGTCCCCCTGCGCGAGGACCTCCACTGGGACCTCGGCGCACTCGAGGCGGCGCTCAGGGGCGCGCGGCTGTTCGTGTTCTGCAACCCGTCGAACCCGACCGGCATCGTGCACACCCGCGCCGAACTCGACGCCCTCGGCGAGATGCTCGCCGGAACCGACACGCTGGTGCTCTCCGACGAGGCGTACAGCGACCTCGTATATACGGCCGAGCCGTTCACGTCAGCGCTTTCCGTCCCGGCCCTTCGGGGTCGCACCATCTATTGCCAGACCTTCTCCAAGACGTACGCCATGACCGGCTGGCGGGTGGGCTACGTGTGGGGACCGCACGACGTCGTCGCCGCCGCCGCACGCATCCACGCCACGTTCAACGGCTCGGTGAGCGGCGTCAACCAGTACGCCGCGCTGGCCGCGCTCAAGGAGGGCGACGACGAGGTGCGGCGGATGCTCGAGGCCTACCGCCGTCGTCGTGCAGTCATGAAGGAGGGCCTCGCCTCCATCAAGGGCCTCACCGCCAGCTCGCCCGATGGGGCGTTCTACCTGTTCCCCCGGTACGACTTCGAGATCGAGTCAGTCAACCTCGTGGGCCGCCTCCGCGAGGGCGGAGTCGCTGTCCGGCCCGGGAGCGAGTTCGGCGCGCACGGCGAACACCACCTCAGGCTGTCCTATGCAGCCGGCGAGCGAGAGATCGTGGAGGGCATCAAGCGCCTGGCCGCTGGCCTCGCCGCTCTCTGACCCCCTCTCGTCACGCGCCCCCTCTCGTCACGCGCTCCCCCTCTCGTCACGCGCTCCCTCTCGTTGCGCCGTCACGTCTACACGGTAAAGGTGACGGCGCAACCGGAAACCCGCGAACCGGAAGCCCGCGCAACCGAAAAACCCAAGGAGAAGCCGATGCCCACAGCGCACGCCTACGCCCTCCCGTCCGCCGACGGACAGCTCGTACCCACCACGATCGAACGGCGGGAACCCGGGCCGCACGAGGTGTTCATCGCCATCGAGTTCGCCGGGATCTGCCATTCGGACCTCCACATCGCCCGCGGCGAGTGGGGCAACAGCCCCGCGTACCCGATCGTCGTCGGCCATGAGATCGCGGGCGTCGTCGAGGCGGTGGGCTCGGAGGTGACGAAGCACGCCGTCGGCGACCGGGTCGGCGTCGGCTGCTTCGTCGATTCCTGCCGCGAGTGCCAGGCCTGCCTCGACGGCGAGGAGCAGTTCTGCAAGGGCAACATCCCCACCTACAACTCGACCGGCCGCGACGGGAAGCCCACCGCCGGCGGCTACAGCACCCACATCACGGTCGACGAGAACTACGTGGTGCGGATCCCCGACGCGCTCGGGCTCGACGTCGCCGCGCCGCTCCTCTGCGCGGGCATCACGCTCTACTCGCCGCTCACCATGTGGGGGGCGGGGCCGGGCAAGCAGGTGGCGATCATCGGCATGGGCGGCCTCGGGCACATGGGGGTCAAGATCGCCCATGCGCTCGGCGCCGAAGTCTCGGTGATCAGCCAGTCGCTCAAGAAGCAGGACGACGCGTTCAGGCTCGGCGCCGACCATTACTATGCGAGCTCGGACCCCAGCACCTTCGAGGACCTCAAAGGCCGCTTCGACCTCATCATCAACACGGTCTCCGCGGACCTGGACCTCGACGCGTACCTCGCGCTGCTCGCTCTCGACGGGACGTTCGTCATCGCGGGGCTTCCCGAGAAGCCCATGACGTTCCACCCGTTGTCCCTCCACAGGGTCCGGCGGCGGCTCGTGGGGACGAAGAACGGCGGGATCCGGCAGACGCAGGAAATGCTCGACTTCTGCGCCAAGCACGGGCTGGGCGCAGAAGTCGAGGTCATTCCGGCGGAGAAGATCAACGAGGCGTGGGAGCGCGTCGTGGCGAGCGACGTGCGCTACCGGTTCGTGATCGACACGTCCACTCTCTGATCAGCTTCCGAAGCGCAGGAGCACCTTGCCGGAGGTCGCCGAATCCTTGGCGACGCCGAACGCCTCGAGGGCCTGATCGACGTCGAACACGTGGGTGACCACGGCGGACGGCTCGATCTCGCCCGCGGCGAGCGCCGCGATCACCTCGTCGATCTCGCCGTTGAAGCGGAAGGAGCCCACGAGCTCAAGCTCCCGCGCGATCGCCGCGGAGACCAGCACGGGCTGGTCCCCCGGCGGCAGGAGGCCGAGCATCACCACGCGGCCGCCGCGCATGGCCGCCTTGATCGCAGTGCGCAGGCCCGGGACGCTTCCGGAGGATTCGATGACGACGTCGGCATCCAGCTTCTCGAGTTCGCTCGCCTCCGAGGCGAGCACCGTGCGCTTCGCCCCGAGCTCCTTGGCCCGCTCGAGGGGCGCCTCGAAGAGATCCGTCACGATGATCTCGCCCGCGCCGTGGTGGGCGAGCACGGCGACGACGAGCGCGCCGATGGGGCCAGCTCCGACGACGAGGACGCGCTTCCCGGCGACCTCGCCCGCCTGCTTGACCGCGTGCCAGGCAACGCTCAGCGGCTCGATGAGGGCCGCGGCGCGGGCATCCAGCGCGTCAGGGATGGCCCGAAGCATGCGCGAGGGAAGGGCGACGACCTCCGCGAAGGCTCCGCTGCGATGCGGGTGGGTCGCCGCACTGCCGAGATAGGTTCCGCCGGGCGAGAGGTTGGGGCGGTCTTCGGGGAATCGCGAGCCGTTGCCTGGGCCCGGGGTCGCGGGATGAACCGCTACCCTCACCCCTTCTGCGGGCCCGCTTCCGTCCGCCGCAGGCCGCACCACCCTCCCGATCACCTCGTGGCCCAGCACGAGCGGATCCTTCAGGATCGACTCCCCCGCCGCGCCATGCAGCCAGTAATGAAGATCAGAGCCGCAGATCCCTCCGAATTCGATTGCCACGAGAGCCTCGTCGCTTCCGGGGACGGGTTCCGCGAGGACGTCTACTCGGAGATCATCGCGTCCATGGGCGACGACGGCGCGAACGCCGGCTTCTGTCTGCATTCCTTTTTCCTTTTGTCGAGTTCTTCGATGGAGAATTGCTCACGCAATTCGACGAGCCGGCGGGGCAATCTGCGCCGCGACCGTCTGAATGGCCTTGCCATACCGCGCGAGGTCTTCGTCGCTCGGCCGGGTGGCGATGAGCGAGACGCCCACCGCGAACCTGGGCGACTCGCCAGCTTCGGGCACCGACGCCGCGATCCCGGTGACCGCCGGATGCACGCCCCCGAAATCGACCGCATACCCGCGCTCGCGCACCGTAGCAAGCTGCTCGATGAGTTCCCCGACATTCCGCACACTCCGCGGCGTCCTCGGCTCAAAGCCGGCGCTGCCGGAGAATCGGTGACGGATCTCCAGCTCGCTCAAGGGCGCCAGCAGGGCATTGCCGACGGCGGTGAGCGCCGCCGGGAAACGGTCGCCGATCCGCGCGGACAGTTGGAGCGGGGCGCGTCCCTCGTGCCGGGCCACATAGAGGACGTCCGTGCCATCCAGAATGGCCACCTGCACCAATTCGCGGGCAAGAAGCGGGGATTCGGCGCACGCTCGGTAGAACTCGCGGATCTGGTCAAACGACGCCAAGTAGGCGCCGCCGAATTCAACGAGCCGCCGGCCCAGCTGATAGCCGCCGTCCCTGCGCTGGATCAGCCCGCCCGCCTCGAGAGCACCGCACACATTGCGCGTGGACGAGCGCGCAGCTCCGATGCCCTTCGCAAGATCCGTGAGAGACACCGGGCCAGCGGGGCTCGCGGCGAGGAACTCGAGCAGTTCGATCGCGCGGGTCACGGCGGGCGCGGGGCTGCGATCAATGACGTCAGTGCGTTCCTGCATCTCGTCAACTCCTTTGTCGCAGAATGCAATTATCCGATGGACAATTCTGGGGTTGGCAACAATGATAAGCCTGAACGTCTGATTCACCGTCATAAGTGGTGCTTATCCGCCCACGCAATCTACGTCTTATCCAAATGAGCTTCGCCTATATAAGGTCGAAAGAAGTCACCGACTTCCCCGCAACTCACTTGGAGGAGACATGTCCGAGTACCAGCCGGCTTCGCGGGTCACCCGCATCCGGGAGTCCGCCAGCGTCCTCGCTGCGGCCCGGGTCCGAGAACTCAAGGCAGAGGGACGGTCGATCATCGACCTCACGGTCGGCGAGCCGGACTTCGACACCCCTGACCACGTCAAGCAGGCCGCCATTGCCGCCATCGAGGCCGGCGAGACCAAGTACACGGCCGTGACGGGTACCCCCCAGCTCCGTGCGGCGATCCTCGGCCACATCGAGCGCCGCACCGGGCTGAGCTACTCCGCCTCCGAGATCACGATTGCGGGCGGCGCGAAGCAGGTCATCTTCACCGCCCTCATGGCCTCACTCAACGAGGGCGACGAGGTCATCGTCCCGGCCCCGTACTGGGTCTCGTACCCGGACATGGTGCTGGCCAACGACGGCACGCCCGTGATCGTCTCGTGCGGGGACGAGGTGGGCTTCAAGCTCACGCCCGAGGCCCTGGCTGCCGCGATTACTCCCGCCACGAAGTGGCTCATCCTCAACGCGCCCTCCAACCCGACCGGTGTCGTGTACTCCCGCGCCGAGCTCGAGGCCCTCGCGGCGGTCCTCGAAGAGAATCCTCAGGTCTTCGTCCTCACGGACGAGATCTACGACGAGATCTACTTCGGCGAAGGACAGATTACGAGCCTCGTCGCCGCGGCGCCGCAGCTCCGCGACCGCGTTCTCGTGGTCAACGGTGTCTCGAAGGCGTACGCGATGACGGGCTGGCGACTGGGCTACGCCGTCGGACCCGCCCCGCTCATCGCCTCGATCAACAAGCTCCAGTCGCAGATCTCCTCCTGCCCGTCCTCGATCAGCCAAGCCGCTGCCGCGGCCGCTCTCACGGGAGACCAGTCCTTCGTCGCCGAATGCGTGGAGGCGTACCGTGAGCGGCGCGATGCCGCCGTCGCCGGCCTCAACGCCGTTGAAGGCCTCTCCTGTGAGACGCCGCAGGGCGCGTTCTACGCCTACGTGAAGTGCCAGGGTGCAATTGGGAAGACGACGCCGGAGGGCGCGCGGATCGAGAGCGACCAGGATTTCGTCCTCTACCTCCTCGACGCCGCGTCCGTCGCCGTAATTCCCGGTTCCGCCTACGGCCTCGGGCCCTATTTCCGCATTTCCTTCGCGACGTCCCTCGAAACCATCAAGGCCGGGGTGGAGGCCATCGACAAGGCCGTCCGCGCCCTGAGCCAATTCACAAAAGCCTGCCTGTAATTCACAAAAGAGAGCACCATGGAACAGATGATTCACGTCAAGACCAAATTCGAGCGCCCGGACGCGGACGTCGTCAAGCGCCTCTCCGCGTTCTCGTCGGCGACGATCCACGAGGCGCAGGGCCGCAAGGGCGCCCTCAGCTCGCGCATCAAGCCGATTGACCGCTCGATGTCCTTCTGCGGCCCTGCCGTCACCGTCCGGTGTGCGCCGCGCGACAACCTCATGCTCCAGGTGGCCATCCACTACGCGCAGGAGGGCGACGTGGTCCTCGTGGGAGCGGGCGAATTCACCGAGGCGGGCACGTTCGGAGACGTCCTCGGCAACGCCATGAAGGCCAAGGGCATCGCCGCTATGGTCACCGACTCGGGCGTCCGCGACACCGCGGACCTCATCGAGCTCGGCCTCCCGGTCTTCTCCGGCAGCATCTCGATCAAGGGCACCGTCAAGGAGACGCTCGGGCCGATCAACCACCCGATCGTGATCGGCGACGAGGTCATCTACCCCGGTGACATCCTCAAGGGCGATGCCGACGGCGTTGTCGTCGTGCGGCGGGAGGAGGCGGAGGAGGTCATCGCGCTCTCCCAGGCGCGAGTCGACAAGGAGAACGAGCTCATCAAGCAGTACCACGCGGGTGGCACGACGATCGAGCTGTGCAACCTGACCGACGTTCTTAAGGAGAAGGGCCTTCTGGTCGAGGACTGAGCCTGCACCTTAGCGCGACGCCCCCGGGTCTTCGGACCGGGGCGTTGTGCTGCTGACTGGCCCTTTTCGCAGTCACCTTCTCGCAGAGAAGTTCCCGCAACGGTGACTTCTGTGCGAGAAGGTAACTTCATCCCCGCGACAACGCGACTTCCGTGCGAGAGCGTGGCTTCGCGCGCCCACCAAAAAGGTGCATGACGCACAAATGAGGAGGGCCCCAGTCCAGGGGCCCTCCTCATGGCTTCTTCGGAATTCTTACCAGATCGCGCCTTCTGCAACGCGGCGCTTGGCGTCGACGAGAATCCACTCGGCGGTTCCGCCGTCGTGGGTCGGCATGATGCTTCCCTCGAAGACGAAAAGTGGTTCGGCGGCAGAATCAACGGGCTGCCAGAGGCCATTGATGGGGCAGTGGGCTCCTGTACGAACGATCATGCTATGGGACTTCCTCAGGTTCCAACTGGTGTGGCTGATCTTTTTCATTTCAGGGCTTCCTCGCGCTGCGTCAGCTGGTTTCCGCTGATCTAAGAATTGATCTGATAGATCAATGGTAGGCAGCACAATAGGGCGCTGAATAAGATCAAAGTCGAGTGCCTAGATAAGGCTCCGCTATGGATGGACCCCCGCGGGGGGCAGGAGCCTCAGGCGGCGTCGGTCCCGTAGCGGGCCAGGAGCTGGTTCTTGATCATCTCGCGCAGCAGGATCAGCACGGCCGAGGCCGCCTCCGACATCGGCTCGTGATCGGCCGTGCAGAGCCCAAACTTGACGTGAAGATCGGGGTCGACGAGGCGTCTCATCCGGAAATCGGCGTCTGGGAAGAGAGCATCTGCTGCAGACCTGGGGAGGACCGTCGCTCCGAGTTTCGCGCGGAGAAGCCGGAACAAGGCCGGCACGGATTCCACTTCCCCGGCAACCCGAAGCGTAAGTCCCTGCTCTGCAAACGCCTTGTCGAGGAGCCGCCGGACCGTGTGGTTGTCCTCGGGAAGGAAGAGTGGGAGCTCAGAGGTTTCCTGAAGTGTGATCGGCTCGTCCTTATCGAAGTCCGGACCCACCTCGGGACTCGCGACCACGTACAGGTCGTCCAAGATCATGCTCGTGAACCGGACACCCTTGGTTTCCCGCGGCTCGTAGATCAGAGCCATGTCCAATCTGCCGTTCTTGATGGCATCGCTCAGCACGCCCCCGAAGATCTCCGTCAGGTGCAGGGTGATGTCCGGGTACCGGCGCCCCACTTCGCGGACAATGGCCGGAGCAAGGCTTGAGGCCATGCAATACGGTGCCATCGCAATGGCCACGCGGCCGGAAGGCGCCGCTCCGGACCTCTCGACGTCCAGCCTGGCCTGCTCCACCAAGCGAAGAATCGACTGCGCGTGACGGTAGAGGGCGTTGCCGGCAGCCGTGGGCTCGACGCCCTGTTTGCTCCGGATGAGGAGCCTCTGCTTGAGCTCTTTCTCGAGGGCGGACACCTGCTGGCTGAGCGCCGGCTGGGCCACGTGCAACGCGGCTGCGGCCTTCGTGATGCTGCCCGAGTCGACGATCCTCACGAAGTACTCGAGCTTCCGGGTGTCCACCGTCGCCTACCTTTCTCAGAGGCCGCTGCCATCACGGATCCTTATGACGGGACACAGATCCGGTCTAGCTTGAGGGCTGAGACCATTCCGAAATCCAATTGCCTCAGCAAGAGATTCAGGACCCTCCGGAAAAGCACCCGAGGAATTCAACGTAATCCATGAGAACCGTGCGTGCGATTTTACACGAAGCACCGCGCGGCGGCCACGGCCCACCAACGGGGGCGGCGCCGCTACCCGAGGCGAGACCCGCGGGTGGCACCGTGGCCAACCCGGGCCTGCGGCGTCGTCGTCCTCGACAAGCGCCGACGCGCGGCTGCTGCGCTGTGCGCCGCGGCACCCTGTGCCCTGCATCCCGGGGCCCTGTGCCGCGGGTCATAACGGACCCCTATCCCGTGACATCCAATAGGTCTTTGTGCCCGCCGTTCGGGCGGTGAGACGATCCATAAGGAGCAAACGTCCGTCGCAAAGCACGAAAAGAGAAACACGTGAACCCGATGATCGATCTCGTGGCAGATCTCGGAGAAGGATTCGGCGCTTACCGGATGGGAAATGATCCGGAACTGCTCGAAATCGTCTCGAGCGCCAATATCGCATGCGGGTTCCACGCCGGCGATCCGGACATCATGAATTCCACGGTCGCCGAATGCGTGCGCCGCGGTGTGGGCATCGGAGCCCACCCGAGCTTCCCCGATCTCCGCGGGTTCGGCCGTCGCGCGATGGACCTCAGCGAGGACGAGGTGCGCAACGATGTCGTCTACCAGCTCGGCGCCCTCTCCGGCTTCGCTGCCCTTCACGGCACCCACGTCTCCCACATCGCGCCGCACGGCCGCCTCGGCAACCTCGTGGCCGTCCGCCCCGACTACGCCGCCGCCGTCGCAGATGCCGCGGCCGGCTTCGACAAGAACCTCATCGTGGTCGCCCAGGAAGGCGAGCTGGCCAAGGCCGCGCGCGAGCGGGGACTCCGCGCGGGGCTCGTGGGCATCGTCGACCGGGCCTACCAGGCGGACGGCACCCTTGTGCCGCGCGGCCTGCCCGGCGCCGTGCTCCACGACCCGAAGGAGATCGTCGAGCGCACGGTCCGCATGGTCGTGGAAGGCAAGATTGCCACGGTCGCGGGCACCGATCTCGAGATCGAGGCAGACACGGTGCTCCTCCACGGCGACAATGCGGGCGCCGTCGAGCTCGCGCGCCTCATCCGCAGCGAGCTCACCGCCGCCGGGGTCCAGATCGCCCCCCTTGCCGACGTCATCGCCGCCAAGCACGCCGAACAGACCACCTCCCCGGCGGCCTGAGATGTCCGCCTCCCCCTTCTCCCCCGCGCCGGTGCAGGTTTTCGAATCCGGCGACGCCGCCCTGCGCGTCGTCGCCACCTCTGGCGACGCCGAGCGGGACTGGTCGACCGTCCACCACCTCGCCGAATGGCTCGAAGCCTGCGGCGCGGAAGGCCTGCATGGCGCGGTTCCCACCTACGATTCCGTCCTCGTGGAATTCGACGTCCTCGCGGTGTCCGCTCAGCAGGTCCGTGCCTTCGTGGGCCTCGGCCTGCGACAGCTGGCTCTCGCGGCCGACGACGGCGCCGCACCACGTGAGTTCGACGTCCCCGTGGTGTACGGGGGAGCCTATGGGCCCGACCTCGAGGCGGTCGCCCAGCACGAGGGGCTCTCGGTCGAGGAGATCATCCGACTGCACTCGTCCAAGACCTACGTGATCCGCTGCCTCGGCGCCCCGGCTGGCTCGCCCATGATGGACGGACCCGCCTTCCCCCTGCCGGTGCCGCGCCTCAAGGACCCACGCCTGAGCGTCCCGGCCGGCGCCGTGTCCGTGGCCGGGCGGCAGGCCGTCATCGCCCCCGCGGTTGCGCCGGGCGGATGGCAGGTCATCGGCCAGACCCCGCTCACGCTCCTCGACATCCATCGCGATCCGCTCGTTCCGTACAACCCCGGGGACATCCTCCGGTTCCGGCAGATCACCGAGGACGAGTTCGCCGACTACGCGGGGCAGATGATGGAGGCAGAACGATGAGCGGCACGATCCGCGTCCAGCAGGCCGGCAACTCCGTGGTCACCGACCTGGGGCGCTTCCGCGGCCCGCACTACGGTCTGCCCGTCAACGGCGCGCTGGACCAGTACTCCGCGAAGGCCGCGAACATCCTCGCAGGCAACCCCGAAAACGCCCCGCTGTTCGAGCTCACCGGGCTCGATTTCAGGATGACGACGACGGCGGACCTCCTGATCGCCGTGACCGGCGCCCCGCTGACCCTCACCGTCGGCGGGCGGGAGTGCGCGCAATGGGAGCCGGTCTCGGTCCGCGCCGGCGAGACCATCGCGGTCCGCGGCATTCGCGGCGGGCTCCGCGCCTACGTGGCGCTGCACGGCTCGGTCGAGGTACCGCTCCTGCTCGGCAGCTGCGCGCCGGACACCGTCGTCGGCTTCGGTCACCAGCTCCGGGACGGTGACACCCTTGAGGCCCTCCGCCGCGTCCCGCCGATCCGGCACCCGTACATGGACATGCCGCTCTTCCGCCTCGGCGTCGCGCGACCGCGGACCGGCCACGACCTCGTCGTGGAGGTGACCGACGGCCCGGACTACGACGAGTTCGGCGAGTCGGCGAACCTCCTCTTCAGCTCCGAATACACGGTGAGCCCGCGGAGCAATCACATTGGCCTGCGGCTGGGCGGCGAACTGCCGGAACGGACGACGACGGGCGAGGTCCTCTCGCGCGGGGTACCCGTCGGCGCCGTCGAAGTCCCCTCGCGGGAGGAGCTCCTGGTGCTCCACCGCGGCCGCGGGGTGACCGCCGGATACCCGGTGCTCGCCGTCGCCACCAGCCTCGGACTCGATGTCCTGGCCCAGGCCCGACCGGGCGACAAGGTGCGGTTCAGGAGGACGACGGTAGCTGAGGCAACAGCCGCCTACCGGCGCTCGATGCAGCAGCTCGAGACCCTTCGGGATTCCGTCTCCGCCGTCTTCAGCCTCTTGGGCATCGGAGGGCCCGCCCACTGGCACGAACTGCCAGCAGCCGCGTGCGGCTGACGTCCGCGACCCCTCAACCTCACCTCGTCCGACTGTTTTCACGCTCACATCAATGGAGAAAGAAATGCCCTTCACTGACTACAAGACCGCTCTCGTCACCGGCGCCTCGACCGGCATGGGTGCCGCCATCGCCGAGCTCCTCACCAAGCGCGGCCTGACCGTCCACGCCGTCGCGCGCAACGAGGAGCGCCTCAAGGAGCTCGCCGACCGCACTGGCGCCGTCCCGCACACGCTGGACCTCACGGACACCGCGGCTGTCGCCGCTGAACTGGGCGGCCTCGAGGTCGATGTCCTCATCAACTGCGCTGGCGTCTCCCGCCCGGGCAACATCCTGGACTCCTCGGAGGCGGACCTCGACGAGATCATCGACGTCAACCTCCGCGGGCTCCTTCAGCTGACCCGGATCCTGCTGCCGGGCATGGTCGAGCGGGACCTCGGGCACATTGTGAACATCAGCTCGATCGCAGGCGTGTACAACTTCTACGGCCACACCGCTTACCACGCCACGAAGGCAGCCGTGCACCAGATCTCCCGCCAGTTGCGCAACGACACCGTCGGCTAGCGCATCCGCGTGACGGAGGTCTGCCCCGGCCGGGTGGAGACGGAGATCTTCGGCCGCAACATGGGCGGTACGCCGGAGGCCATGGAAGAGGCCTGGAAGACGTTCTATGAGGGCTACGAGTCGCTCACGACAGCGGACATCGTCGACGCCATCGACTACGCGATTGAGACCCCGCGGCACGTCAACGTGGGCATGATCGAGATCATGCCTACCTTCCAGGTCCCGGGCGGCCTGACCTTCGACCGCCGCTGAGCTGCACCAAGCCCGCGCTGCCGGCCACGGGACTCCGTGGCCGGCAGCACCTTTTTTAGGCGTTCTTGCGAAGGAGTCAGACCAGTGCACGAGACGCGCCGCTACCAGCACAGAGCCACCGAAGGCCGCGCCGGCGGGCGACAGGCTTCGCAGGAGAAGGTCCTGCAGGCCCTCGCAGCCCACCGCCAGCTGCTGAGCCAACATCGTGCCCGCATCCGCACGCTCACCGCGTCACGCAACGAGATGGTGGCGCGGGCCGTCGCCGACGGCCTCCGCATCTCGACGGTCGCCGCCGCCGTCGGCGAGACCGTCCCGAGGGTGCGCGGGATCGCGCTGGCGTTCAGCGATCTGGCGTTCGACGGCGGAGCAGTCGAGGGTGCCCCCCTCGCCAAGGCTTCCCCCGACGAGCATCTGCACGCCCTCCGGAAGATCGCCGTCGATCTCGAGTCGGCCGTCGTAAGCCGCGCCTCCGTCGAGAATCAGCTGGGCGTGCTCGTGACGGGCGCTTTCCGCCTTGGCTTCACCAACGAGACCCATCTTGCTTCCCTTGCCGGAATCTCCCCCGAAAGCGTGCACCAGCACCTTCGCGGATTGCGCCGCGCCAGATCAGGCACCGGGGGCGAAGTAGCTGCGCCATCAGGAGGTTGAATTAGGCCCCGGCCGCGGCAAGACGCGTTCGACGGGACACGACCGCCGCCGCTCCGAGCAGAACGAGCACGCCAGCGCCGAACAAGGCGGCGGAGGCCCCGAGCGGCAGGACCTGGAGGACCAGGCCGAGGAGCATGACCGGAACGGACATCCCGAAGTAGCCGCCGAGGAAGAGTCCGGCAAGGGCCTCGCCCTTTGACTCCTCCGGCGCGATCCGCAGGACCGAGCCAACGGCGAACTTGAACGTCACCCCGACCCCAGATCCCGCAAGGATTCCCCCGACGACGAGCATCGGCAGCACTGTCGCGTCGATGGCGGCGACGACGAGCACCAGACCCGCTCCCAGCAGGACCGTCCCGAGCACCTCCTGAACCCGTGGGCCAAGGCGCGCGGAAAACATCTGGGCGACGGCGGATGCCGCGAAGACGGCGAACGCCAGCGCTCCCGAGACCACGAACGAGTGGATCCCCAGCTGGCCGGAGACAAACTGCGGCGCCAGCGACGTGAAGAATCCGAACATCGCGAACCCCACGAATCCGAGCATCAGTGCGGCACTGAACCGGCCTCGCTCGGCCGTCGGGACAGCGATGCGCTGAGGCCTGTACCTCCACTCGCGACCCGAAGGCTGCACCGTCTCCGGCACCGTGGCCAGCAGCAGCGTCCCGATGACCAGTACGACGGCGAACGAGGCGTACGGCGTCAGCAGCGGCTGCGGCGCGTACTCGGCGAGCAGGCCGCTCACCAGAGGTCCGAGGCCCAGACCTCCGATGTTTGCCGCCGTCGAGACGACCTCCGCGCGCCGCTGCCCGGCTCCAGGCCGCGCGGAGCGGTGCAGCTCGGCCAGGTGCGCGGTCGCCGTCGCCGTCAGCATGCCGATGCCCAGCCCGCTCAGGAGGCGGCCCACCAAGAGGCCCGGCAGCGCGGGCCAACCGATGAAGACCACCGCAGAGAGCACATTGAGCACGACGGCGATCGCCGCCATCCGCCGTCGTCCCACCTTGTCCGAGAGGTGCCCTGCAAGTAGCAGGCTCACCACGACTCCGAGCGCGTAGGCCGCGAAGATCACGGTGATCATGAGCGCACTGAATCCCTGCTGCCGCTGATAGATGACGTAGAGCGGGGTGGGCACGGTCGCATACGCCATCGTGGCGGCGAAGACCGCGGTGACGATCCAGAAACCGCGGCGATGCGTCGCAGACGGGGTCGGCAGGACTCGTGGGCGGCTGACGCTTGAGGTGGTCATGCAGCCAGTGTCGGCCGACGTTTACCATCACGTCCAACAGTCTTTTTTGCTCGTACCCATCGTCATTCACGATAGGTCTGCGACACTGAGACCCGTGCAGTTGCATCAGCTGGAGTACTTTGTGGCCGTCGCCGACGCGCTGAGCTTCACCGCCGGGGCACGGAACCTCCATGTGGTGCAGTCCGCCGTCTCCGCCGCCGTCCGCCAGCTGGAGAGGGAGCTCGGAGCCGAACTCTTCGTGCGGTACGGCCGGCGCATCCGCCTCACACCCGAAGGCGAGGCGCTCCTTCCCCACGCCCGCTCGATCCTGGCCCAGACGGAAGCTGCCCGCGACGCCGTCGACTCCGTTCGGAACGTGGTGCGCGGGACTGTGGTCCTCGGAACGCTCACGCACGTAGGTCCCATCGATACGGTGTCGGTACTGAGCCGACTCAGCGAGCAGCACCCCGGCGTGGTCGTGAAACTGCGGCAGACGACCGCCGGGACCCGGTCGAGTCTCGAGAGCATCCGGTCCGGCGTCCTGGACCTGGCGATCGTCGCCTCGCCCGCCGAGAGTGTGCCTGGGATCGCGCTCCGGCCCCTGCACGCGGAACCCATCGTCTTCATCTGTCCCACGGACCATCAGCTTGCGGGCGCCACCCAGGTGCGGCTCGAGGACCTCGCGGACGAGAAGTTCATCGACTTCCCCGAGGGCTGGGGCAACCGGATGGTGGTCGAGGCCGCATTCGCCGCCGTGGGCGCCGAACGGACGGTGCAGACCGAAGTGGTGGGCTTCGAGATGGCGGTCAGGCTGGTGGCCCGGGGATTCGGTGTCGCATTCGTCGCGGCGTCTGCACTCACGTCGGGCGATGACGGAGTGTGGGCGATTCCCACGCAGCTCGAGTGGCGCATGCAGCTCGCCCGCTCCTCGGCGCGCCCACCCACTCAGGCGGAGGCCGCCGTCGTCCGCGCTTTCGAAGAAGCGGCATCGCAGGGCGCAGGCGTAGGGTTGAAACGCCATGAAAAGCGCTGAACCCTCGTTTCGTTTCCGTTCCGTCGCCCTGCCCGTGTTCCTCCCGGCGCTGCTGTTCTCGACGGGCGAAGGCGCGATCCTGCCCGTCATTCCGCTCGCTGCGCACAATCTGGGGGCGACGCTCGCCATCGCGGGACTCGTCGCGTCGATGGTCATGGTCGGAACGTTGCTGGGCGACATCCCCAGCGGGGTCGTCGTCTCCCGCCTCGGCGAACGCAGGTCGATGATCATCGCCGCGGCCGTCGCGCTGGTGGGGCTTGTGGTGTGCATGCTGGCCCCGAATCCGTGGGTGCTGCTCGTGGGCGTGCTCTTCATCGGCATCGCGACGGCGGTCTTCGGCCTTGCGCGACACGCCTTCATGACCACGCACGTTCCGCTGCGCTACCGGGCCCGCGCCCTCTCGAGCCTGGGCGGGGTGTTCCGGGGCGGGTGGTTCATTGGCCCGCTCATCGCCTCCGCAGTCATCCGCGACACCGGGACGCCGCAGTCCGCCTTCTGGATCTTCGCCGCGGCCTGCGCCACCGCCATCGTGGCGCTGCTCCTCCTTCCGGACCCGGAGCGGATCGCGGAGTCGTCAGGCGGTGCGGAGTCGTCCTCCGCGCGCCCCGCCGCCCCGCATCACGGGCTGTTCAAGGCCATCTGGTCGCATCGATCCGTCCTGGTCCGCATGGGCACGGGAGCTGGACTTGTGGGCGCGGCGCGCGCCGCACGCACCACACTGCTTCCCCTGTGGGCCCTCAGCATCGGGCTGGACGAGGCCTCGACGGCGCTCATCATCGGTATCGCGGGCGGTGTCGAGTTCGCCCTCTTCTACACCAGCGGCCACATCATGGACCGGTGGGGACGGCTGTGGAGCGTGCTGCCCTGCATGCTCGGGCTCGGGAGCGGCTTCCTCGCCCTCGCGTTCGTCCATGATGTCTCGGCCCGTGTGGGGTGGTTTGTGGGGATCGTGGTGGTGTTGTCCGTGGCGAACGGCCTTGGCAGCGGCATCGTCATGACGCTCGGCGCCGACCTCGCGCCGTCGCCTCACCCCGCGCCGTTCCTCAGCGCGTGGCGCTTCGCGAGCGACGGCGGCCAGGCCTCCGCGCCGCTTCTCGTGTCCCTGCTGACCGCGGTCGCGTCGCTGCCCATCGCGAGCGCCGCCATCGGGGTCCTGGCCCTGTTCGGTGCCGGGCTTCTGGCCCGCTTCACGCCTCGGTACGTGCCCCATGCCCGGCGGGGGTCGCGGCGGTCTGAGCTTTCCGCGCAGTAGCTGGGAACCCGACCTCGGCGGCAGGGGACCCGACCTCGACGGCAGGGGACCCGACCTCGGCGGCACGGGGCCCGACCTCGACGGCAGGGGACCCGCCCTCGGCGGGACTAGCCCGCCTCGAGGCCGTCGCGGGCCTCGGTGATGGCGACGGTCAGCTTCGAGATCAGCTCGGCGACCAGCGCCAGCTGCTCGGGGGTGTAGTCGACGAGGATGGGCAGCATGTGCTGGACCATGGGGTCGAACATCTCGCGCCCCGTGGCCCGGGCACTCGGCGTCGACTTGAGCAGCACCTGGCGCCGGTCCTCCGAGCTGTGCTCGCGCTTCAGATGCCCCGACGCCTCAAGCCTGTCGAGCACGGCCGTCATCGCCGCGGAACTGAGCACGAGCCGCTCGCGCAGCTCGCCGGGCGTGGTGGTGACTCCGGCCCGGTCGGCCTCGATGACAGCGTTGATCGCGTGAATGTCATTCCTCGCCAGCCCGTGCTTGCGCCGAATCGTCTCGGAGTACCGCTCGGCCTCGGTGGTGAACTTCTGGAGGAGGAAGAGGAGCGCAAACCCCGGAGAGGAGCGCAGCGCATCGCGGCTCGCGTCGGCGTTCTGGGGCTCGTCTGGCACGCCGAACATTCTAGGACTGCTTCCGTGGCAGTGACCGATACCCCTCGAGGGCGGCCTGCCGCGTCTCCGCGAGGTCGACGCACGGTTCGGGGTATTCCGCAGTGCCGAACTCCGGCACCCAGCGCCGCACGTAGTCTTCGTCCGGGTCATGGGTCTTGGCCTGCGTCACAGGGTTGAAGATCCGGAAGAACGGCGACGCATCGGCGCCTGAGCCCGCCACCCACTGCCAGTTGAACGGGTTCGAGGCGGCGTCGGCATCCACGAGGGTGTCCCAGAACCACTGCTCGCCGATCCGCCAGTCGACGCCCAGATTCTTCACAAGCAGGCTTGCGGAGACCATGCGCACGCGGTTGTGCATCCAGCCCGTGGCCCACAGCTCCCTCTGGCCCGCGTCCACGAGCGGGAATCCCGTCATCCCCATCTGCCACCGCCCGAGGAGCGCCTCTGTGCCAAGGCCGGCCTCCGTGCTCAGGCCGGGATCGCCGTCGTCCTCCGCGCCGCCGTTCGTCGCCTGAGGAGACCACCTGGGGTAGGCATCGAACTCGCGCCGCAGATTGACGGTGGCTAGGTCGGGGTGGTGGTAGAGCTGATGCCACGCGAACTCCCGCCAGCCCAGCTCGGAGGCGAAGGAGGCGCTGCCCCCGGGGGCCTCGCGCCGCCGTCGTCCGATCGCGTGCCATACCTCGAAGGGACTCACGTGGCCCCAGCGGAGGTAGGGCGAGAGGCGGCTCGTCGCCGGAAGGGCGGGTCGGTCCCGGGCGTCGGCATAGTCGTCGAGCGCGTCGTCGGCGAAGGCGTCGAGCAGGTCGTGGCCCGCGGGCGCACCCGGCGTCCAGGCCTCGGCGAGGGGCTTCGACCAGTCAGGTTCCCCGGGGAGAAGTGCCCACTGCTCGAGCCGATCGCCCCGGGGTATTGTGGGTGGCGCCTGCCGCTGAGCGCCGGGAACAGGCAGCGGGTGCCGGAAATCGTGTGAGCTGAGCTCCTTCCAGAACGGTGTAAAGACCTTGTACGCGCCGCCCTGCCGATTGGTGAGCTCCCACGGTTCGTGGAGGAGCGACGCCTGGAAGCTCTCCGCCTGCACCCCCGAGGCGCGTAGGAGCGCCTTCACTGCAGTGTCCGCGCGCCGGTCCCCGCCGCCGTAACGCCGGTTCCAGCACACTGCGCCGACCTCGGCCTCCTTCGCGACAGCGGGGACGACGGCGGCCGCGGCACCTCGGCGGAGCACGAGCGGGACGTTGAGCTGCTCGAGTTCGTCCTGCAGGGCTTCGAGCGCGCGGTGCAGCCACCAGCGCGCGGCTCCGCCCAAGGCTCGGATGCCGGGCGACTCCTCGTCGAGGACGTAGAGGGCCACCGCCGGTCCACTGTTCATCGCCGAGCGCAGGGCCGGATGGTCGGCGACCCGAAGGTCGTCGCGGAACCAGACGATCGAGGCCCCGGTCATCCGGCCGTCCCCGTCGAAACGAGCGGGGGAAGAAGCGCTGCGGCAAGGAGCGACACGGTGAGCACGAATCCCGTCAGATAGTTGAGCCAGAGGAAGCGGCGCCAGCCCGCGCGCGTGCGCCCGGAGTCCGCGTCCGCGATCCCCCCGAACGGCGCCGCGCTGAGTGCGTAGGGCAGGGCCAGGAGCCCGGCCCAACGCGCCGGGCCGTCCGCGCCCAGCACGAGCAACGCCGCGGCGGCGATATAGCCGACGACGGCGATCAGCACCGTGCGCCGCGCGCCGAACAGCGTGGCGATCGAGGCGATGCGGGCCTCGCGATCGGGCACGATGTCCTGCACGGCGCCGAAGGCGTGACTCGCGGCGCCCCAGAGGAAGAACGCGCCGAGCGCCGCGAGCGCGAGGGGCGTCCCGAGCGCAGCGGAGCCGCCCGCGAGCGCGAGCCCATACACGGCGGGCGAGACGAAGTGCGTGCTCGAGGTGAGCGAGTCAAGCACCGGGCGTTCCTTGAACCGCAGTACCGGCACGCTGTAGGCGGCGACGGCGAACAGCGAGCCGCCGAGGACCACCCAGCTCGCGGGCGAGCCGCCGACCACGAGAAGCACAGCGAACGGCACGCACGATCCCCAGGCGAGCCACAGCACGGGACGATGGCGGCTCGGTCCGAGCACGGTCCCCTCGACGCCGCCCTTGCGGGGATTGCGGAGGTCCGACTCGTAGTCGAAGACGTCGTTCGTGCCGTACATCGCGGCGTTGTAGGGGACGAGGAAGAAGAGGGTGCCCACGACGAGACGCCAGTCGACCCTCCCCCCTGCGAGCAGATAGGCCGCTGCAAAGGGGTAGGCAGTGTTCACCCAGGAGAGGGGCCGCGAGGACATGAGGAGCGCGGCCGGGAGGCTGCGCGCTGCGGGAAGGGTGAGAGTCACGGCGTGGCCTCCTCGTGCGCGTGTTCGGAGGGGCCCCTGAGTCGACGCCACAGCGCCGGGAGCAGGACGGCGGCCGCCAGCGGATATGCGAAGTCCTCGATCGGTGCGCGACCCACCGCGAGTCCGGACACGGCGTCGGGACGGTAGCTGAAGAGGCCCACAGCGATCATGACGTTGTCGAAGACGGCCGTCAGGACGAGGAGACCCGCCCCGGCGAGCGCCGCGGGGCGCCAGAACCCCGACGACGAGTGGCCGCGCAGCAGAACGGCCGCGACTCCGACGCAGATCAGGAGGAAGACGGCGTCGATGAGCAGATAGGTCATCGTCTGGCCTCCAGCTTCGTGCCGATTCTGGAACGGATGCGCTCCGACGCCCCGAACAGCAGCAGTGCGCTGTAGGAGAAGAAGGCCAGGAACACCGGCTCCTCGAGCGGCAGCTCCGGGGCCAGCAGGATCCCTGTCATGAGCGGCGAGGCTCCGTGCAGGAAGACCCCGGCCGCTATGGCGACGGCGTCCCACGCGAGGAACAGCCCGACGCCCGCCGCAATGACGATCGCGGTGGGCCCCGGTGAGCGCCAGACGCACAGCCGGAATTTCCAGTCGACGACGGCGAGGCACGCCGCCGCGGCGAGGAGGAGGATCAGGTACGTCATACGGCCTCCGCGGGTTCGGCGGACGAATCAGGGACCCAGACCGGGCCAGGGCGGCGGTCGCCGCGCACGAGCTTGAGCACGAGTTCGGCGCTGATGAGGCACATCGGCACCCCGATGCCGGGGCGCACAGAAGCGCCCGCGTAGTAGAGGCGGGATACCCTCCTGCTTGTATTCCCCGGGCGGAATATTGCGCTCTGACCAAGAGTGTGGGCGAGCCCGAGCGCGCCACCCCGCCATGCGTTGAAGTCAGCTGCGAAGTCGGCCGAAGCGAACGTACGGCGGACCGCGACGCGACTCGGGAGGTCGGAGATTCGGGCCCAGGAGGCGATCTGCCGGATGGCCTCGTCGACCAGGGCCTCGACGGCGGGAGCACCGGAACCGTCTATGCCCCCACGCCCCCAATCGGGCCGAGCCGGCGCAGGCACCAGCACGAACAGCGACTCGTCCCCCGCAGGAGCCACGCCCGGATCGGAGGCGCTGGCGCGCGACACGTAGATCGACGTGGGGTTCGGCAGCCTTCTCCCGCTGCGGATCCTGTCAAAGTTGTCCCGCCAGTCACCCGCGAAAAACAGGTTGTGATGGAGCAGTTCCGGCACGAGTCCCCGGACGCCGAGGCACGCGAGCACGGCGCCCGGGCCGGGGTCGCGTTGGGCCCAGACCGACTCTGGGTGGGTCCGCAGCGGCGGTGGAAGCAGTTCGGTCTCGAGATGGTGGAGGTCGGCTGCGCCCACGACCACGTCGGCCCCGATTCGATGTTCTCGTCCCGACTCGTCGACCCACACCACGCCCTCGACCCGTGCCCCGTCTGGCGCCTCGCCCGTGACAATCCCGGTGACCCGCGCACCCAGGCGCACCTGCACTCCCGCCTCACCCGCGAGCCGCACCATGGCATCCACGAGGGCCGCGAAGCCGCCCTGCGGATAGAGGACACCCTGTTCGAGGTCCAAGTGGCTCATGAGCTGGTAGAGCGAGGGGGCGCGGAAGGGCGAAGTGCCGAGGAAGACCGCGGGGTAGCCGAGGAGCTGACGTTGACGGGGATCGCGGAACCGGCTCGCCACGTGCCGGTCGAGGTTCTGGCTCAGCATCCTCGCCAGGCGCGGCGTGCGGCGCAGGACGTCGAGGCTCGCAAGACCGCGCAGCGAGGAGAAGTCGTCGTACAGGAAGCGGTCCAGCGCCACGCGGTACGCGTCCGAGGCCTCGTCGAGATAGCGCTCCAGGGCCGGGCCGGAACCCGGGTCGAGCGACTCGAACAGGGAGATCGCCCGGTTGCGGTCGGACGGCACGTCGACCGGCGCGGCCGAGCCCTCGAAGAACGTCCGGTATCCAGGATCCAGCCGGACCAGGTCGAGCTCCGCGCCGGCGCTCGTTCCCATGAGCCGGAACCAATGGTCGATGACCTCGGGCATGAGGTACCACGACGGCCCCGTGTCGAACTGGAAGCCCTGGGACTCCCAGCGTCCGGCCCGGCCGCCCAGGGACCCCTGCTGTTCGAGGAGCTGGACGGCGTGCCCCTCTTTGGCGAGCAGGGCCGCCGTCGCGATCCCAGCGATGCCTCCCCCGATGACCACGACGCTCCTCGGCTTCCGCCGTCGCCCTCCTTGCGCCCCGGGCGCCACAGGCCTGCCCCTCATGCCGCCCTCCGCGTATAACCCATCGGGCCGAGTCCGAGGACCACGGCAGCGGCGAGGCGCGCCTTCGTGGCCGTGGGCACACTGATCCGGGTGGTGACCAGGACGTCCGCCGGGCACGCGTCGATCCGGTCCGTGAGCTCGGAGAAGATCGCATGCGCGAGTGCC
>NZ_JBQCGQ010000211.1:0-6471 GCF_051955515.1 Sinomonas sp. | reverse complement strand
CACACAGCGCTTCTTAAGCTTGTCAAACAACTGGAAGCAGAGCTGCACTTCTGCGCCACGGCATAGGCACGCTGACAGCCAAGAAGCGAAAAACACCCCCGAGCCGAAGCCCGGGGGTGTCATTTACACAGCGGAGGATGGTGGATTTGAACCCCCGAGGGCGTGAACCCAACACGCGTTCCAGGCGTGCGCCATAGGCCGCTAGGCGAATCCTCCAGATTGCCCCGCGCACGGCCGCGCCCGAAACGAGCACCCCGTGCAGAGCAGACTCTAGAATACCCGAGGTTCCCAGAAGCGCCGAATCGACCCGTGCCAGACTGTCGGCATGGCCAGACCGTCCGGCATGGAGGAGTTCGACTGCCTCGTCGTCTACGTCCCGACGTCAGACGCGGACGCCCTCCGCAGCGCACTTGCAGCCGCGGGTGCCGGCAGGCTAGGCAACTACGCGGCCTGCAGCTTCAGCGTCGAGGGCATGGGGCGCTTCACTCCCCTCGATGGAGCGCGACCAGCCATCGGAACCATCGGCGAGCCGGAACAGGTTGCCGAGACTCGCATCGAGGTGATCTACCCTCGCGGTCAGCGGAACAGGATCGTCGGGGCGCTCATTGCGGCACACCCGTACGAGACGCCCGCATTCATGACGTTCCCCGTTGACATCAGCCTGCCGCCGGAAGCCTGAGCGAGAAGCACGCGCCCCCTTCGGGCGCCCGACCGGCGGTGAGTTGGATTCCAAGCCTGGATGCGAGACGGTGCGCGATCGAGAGTCCGAGCCCTGTCCCCACGGCCCGCTCCCCTGCGTAGCGGGCCCGGAGCGCGCCGCGCTCGAAGGCGTGGGCGAGGTCGTCCTCGCTGAGCCCCGGGCCGCCGTCGCGCACTTCGAGGACGACGGCGGCGCCTTCCCTCCGCCCGGCAAGCACCACGGGCGCGCCGGCGGGAGCGACCCGAAGCGCGTTCTCGACGAGCCCGTCGAGAAGCTGCCGCAGGCGTCGAGCGTCGGTGAGGACGGGAAGCGGTCCGGGGGCGTCCGCGCGGAGCCGCACGCCGGCGGGCCCGGCCACGCCGCGCCACGCCTCGAGGACCGTCGGCATAATCAGGGCGGCGTCCACGAGTTGGATGTCCACTCGGAAGTCGTCCGCCTCGAGCCGCGCGAGCTCGAGCAGGTCGCTCACGAAGTGGTCGAGTCGGCCCGCCTCGGCCCCGAGCGTCTGGCCCACGCGGGGGACGTCCTCCGGCGGGATCATGCCGTCCGCGAGCGCCTCGGCGTAGCCGCGGACGGCGGTGAGCGGCGTGCGCATCTCGTGCGAGACCGAGAGGAGGAATTCCCGCTGCCGGCCTTCGCTCGCCGCGAGCGATGCATCCAGCGAGGCGAGCGCGTGCGAGACCTGCGCAACTTCGGTGGGGCCTCCGCCGTCGACCGTAACGCCCCGCTCGCCGCCGGCGAGCCGCCGCGCCGCGCCGGCCAGACGCACGAGCGGCTTGGCGACCCAGCGTGCCACGAGCGCGCCACCCAAGACGGCGCACGCGAACCCGAGGACGAGCGCCCACAGGAGCCGGGTGACCAGCGCGCCCGCGGCCTGATTGACGGCCGAGACAGGCTCCACCAGCACGAGCCCGCCTCCCGAGGCGAGTGGTCGGGCCTCGACGACGACGGGCGTTCCCGCGACGATTTCGGTCTGGGACACCGGCTGACCGGCAAGGATCTTCTTGACCGCTGCTTCGCTCACCAAACGCCGGCCGGCGCCGGTGACGGTCCCGTCCGGCTGGACGAGCGCGATGTGGCCCTCCTCTCCGACGGCGACCTCGCGCAACGACGCGAGGTTCGTCACGGAACCGGAAGCGCTGAGGGCTTGGGCCTCGCGGGCGAGACTTGTGCGGGCCTGATCCACGGCCGCGGCGCGGATGAGCTGGGCGCCGACCAGCCCGGCGACGAGTGTGGCCACCGCGGCCACGGCCGCCGTCACAAGCGTGACCCGCGCATACAGCGATCGGAGCCAGGCCTTCACGGCGCCGCCGAACCGCCGGTCGACGCGCTGTAGCCGACGCCACGCGTGGTGCGCAGGGGGCTCGCCTCGCCGAGTTTCGCGCGGAGCTGCGCCACGTGAACGTCCACCGTGCGCCCGCCGCCATAGTCCGCTTGTCCCCACACCGCCGAGAGGAGCTGCTCGCGGCTGAACACGCGGCCGGGCTGGGACATGAGGTGGGCCAGGAGGTCGAACTCCATGGCGGTGAGCTGCACCGGCAGGCCGTCCGCCTCCACCGAGCGGCGTCCAAGGTCCAGGCGCACCCGTCCGACGCTGAGAATCCGAGGTTCCTGCGGCCCGGAGGCCCGGCGTAGGACGCTCCGCACACGGGCCACGAGCTCGCGGGGCGAAAACGGCTTGGTCAGGTAGTCGTCGGCGCCCAGTTCGAGGCCGAGCACGCGGTCCACCTCGTCGTCCCGCGCGGTAACGAAGATGACGGGCGTCCAATCGTCCTCCTCGCGGAGGCGCCGGCAGATCTCCACGCCGTCGAGCCCGGGGAGGCCCACGTCGAGCACGATCGCCACCGGTCGGAGCTGACGGATCCGCGCGAGCGCCGCGGCGCCATCGCGCTCCACGTGCACGCCGAAACCTGCGCGCGCCAAATAGAGGCGCTCAAGGTCGGCGATGGCGTGCTCGTCCTCCACCACGAGCACGAGTCCGCGCCCCTCGCCGGAGTTGTCCACGGCTCCATTCAAGCGCACGACGACGGCGCTCGGCTCGCTCTCGAGGGGCGCCGGCGCGAGACTTTACATTCCTCGAACACGGGCCGAACACTGCTCTTGCCCAGCGCTGCCACCATCGTGGCCATGGACGGATACGAAACCAGGAAAACCGGACGCCGCTGGGCGGCGGGCATCGCCTCGACGCTCGCGGCCGCGCTTCTCGCGGGAGGAGGCATTGCCGTCGCCCTCCAAGCTCAAGGGACCCGGCCGCAGGCCGCAGCCGACAGCACGACCCAGGCCGCCGTCGACGACGAAAGCCTCGCGAGCCTGACCTCCCTGGACGACCTCGCCCCCGATGTCGCCCAGCCCGCCGCGCTCGTGGAGCCGGCTGCGGCAGCCACGCCGTCGCCGTCGGCAACTGGCTCTGCGGCTCCCGCCGCGAAGCACCCGGCCCGCGCGGCACTGCGGCGAGTCCTCGCCGTCATCATCCGTCAGGACGGGACCGCCCAGTACGGCGCGAACGCGCAGAAGGCGGCCCGTGCCGCCGTCAACCGGTTCCCCGCTGCTTTCCGGCATCTGCCCGCGAAGATGCAGCAGGACCTCTGGACTCTCGCCGGCGCGCCGGCAGGCCAAGAGGTTTCCGATGCGCAGGCGGTCAAGAACAACGCGCTGAATGGAACGTACGGAGCGGAAGTCCAGAAGCTCGCGCAAGCGATCCAGAAGGCACCCGCAAAGTCTCCCGCGCCCTCGTCGAGCCCCTCGGCGGGGAGCTGATCGGGCCGATTCGAGGCCCGCGCGGAACTCCGCTAAGATGAAACCCAGCCCCTCATGTGGCGTCATCCTGCTGAACTCCCCCAGGACCGGAAGGTAGCAAGGGTAGGTGGGCTCTGGCGGGTGCATGAGGGGCCTTTTCATGCCTGTGGATAACCGGCTTCGGTGTCGGTCCAGATTGGTAGGGTTTTCTCTGTGAGTTCTCCGACTGCCCTCTATCGCCGGTATCGGCCGGACACGTTCCAGGACGTGATCGGGCAGGAGCACGTCACTGAGCCGCTCATGACAGCGCTCCGGAAGGATCGCGTCAACCACGCCTATCTCTTCTCCGGGCCGCGCGGCTGCGGCAAGACGACGTCGGCTCGGATCCTGGCGCGCTGCCTCAACTGCGAGAAGGGCCCGACACCGGAGCCTTGCGGGGTGTGCCCGAGCTGCGTTGAGCTCGCCCGCGGCGGGGCCGGTTCACTCGACGTCATCGAGATCGACGCTGCGAGCCACGGCGGCGTGGACGACGCGCGGGACCTCCGCGAGCGTGCGACGTTCGCTCCCGTACGGGACCGCTACAAGATCTTCATCATCGACGAGGCCCACATGGTCACGTCGGCCGGCTTCAACGCGCTGCTCAAGATCGTCGAGGAGCCGCCGGAGCACATCAAGTTCATCTTCGCGACTACGGAGCCGGACAAGGTCATCGGCACTATCCGTTCGCGCACGCACCACTATCCGTTCCGGCTCGTGCCGCCCGAGCCGCTCATGGCGTACCTCGAGAAGCTGTGCGCCGAGGAGCACGTTGCCGTCGAACCCGGCGTGCTGTCGCTGGTCGTGCGGGCGGGCGGCGGTTCCGTGCGCGACTCGCTGTCGGTACTCGACCAGCTCATGGCCGGCGCAGGCAGCCGCGGCATCGACTACGAGCTCGCTGTCGCGCTCCTCGGCTACACTCACGCGGCGCTGCTCGACGACGTCATCGACGCTATAGCGGCCGGCGATTCCGCTACGGTCTTCCGTGCCGTCGACCGAGTGATCCAGACGGGGCACGACCCACGGCGATTCGTCGAGGACCTGCTGGAACGCTTCCGCGACCTGATCATCGTGCGCGCCCTTCCAGACGCCGCCGAGTCGATTCTCCGAGGGGTTCCCGCGGACCAGCTCGCACGCATGCGGACCCAGGCTCAGGCCCTCGGAGCCGCCGAACTCTCGCGGGCGGCGGACGTGACAAGCGCTGCGTTCAACGAGATGACCGGCGCTACGTCGCCACGTCTGCACCTCGAACTCCTGTGCGCGAGGCTCATGCTCCCCGGTGCCGATAGCGATCATGGAGTTGCTGCGCGGCTCGATCGGCTCGAACGGCGGCTCTCCTTCGAGCAGCCTCAGACAACAGCGGCCCCGGCCGAGGCGCCGGCAGCCTCGGTTCCCGTGGCGCAAGCGCCCGGGGAGTCTGTGGCTGAGGCGGCACCCGAGGAGCATCCCGCGCGTCAGGAGGCACCGACGTCGGCTGCACAAGGCCCGACCTCGGCGCCACAAGGCCCGACCTCGGCGGCACCGGGAGCGTCGAGCGGCGGCGCCGGGAGCGTCGAGATGTTCCGCCGCGCATGGCCGGAGATCCTCGACGCCCTCACGTCGATCAAGCGCCTCACCTGGATTCTGGTCAGCCAGAACGCGAACATCGCAGGGTTCGACGGGAAGACCCTCACCCTCGCCTTCGCCAATTCCGGCTCGGTCAACTCGTTCACTCGCGCCGATCACCCCGACAATGTGCGGAAGGCCGTTCAGCAGGTGCTCGGCGTCGAGGTACAGGTCGACGCGACGGTCGGCGGCAACGGACCTTCTCCCGCCCCCGCGAGAGGGGCTGAGGCGGGCCCAAAAGCCCCGTCTGAAAGTCCCGAGGACTCGCGCGCGCCCAGAAGCACTCCCGCGTCCCCTCCGCCTGCCCCGGCGCGGCCATCGGCTCCGGCCACGCCAGCCCCAGCCCCGGTCACCGCACCTTCGGAGGCGGACATTGCCTGGGGTCTCGCCCCGGCCCCCGCTGCACAAGTTCCTGCTGCGCCGACGCCCAAACCACCGGTACGGACGCCTGAACCACCCGCGCAAACCCCTGAACCACCGGTACAGACTGAACCACCGAAGAGCGAACCAGGTGCCCGCGACGTGGCACCGCCTGCCCGGTCCGCGGACCCCTATGCCGACATCCCCTATGCCGACGAGGAGCCCCCGGCCGACTGGGACGAGCCCCTCCCCGAGGACACCGGACGGCGCCAAACCCCCGCTCGCACCGCGCCAGCGCCTCGGCCCGCCCGCGGGAGCACCCCCGAACCCGCCTCCCAGACCGTCGCCGGCCCCGAAGACAAGGTGCCGTCGCGGGACCCTTGGGCCTATGCGCAGGAATCGTCGCCCGGCGTCTGGACGGTCGGGAACCAGCCGAACACCGCTCGCGAGCAGCAGGCCGGCCCCAGCTCACCGGAGGAGCCGGCACCCGGCGCAGCGCCGCCGTCGTACCCGCCAGCGGCCGCCCAGCCGCCTGCCCCAGAGCGACAGAGCCCGGAGCGAGATAGCCCGCCGCAGACGGACGACGGCGGCGAGCGCCTGAGCATGTACCAGCGGCTGTCGCGGCGCGCTGCCCTGCAGGCGGAATCGTCGGCTCCCGTTCAGACGGTGGAGCGCGAGAAGCAGCCCGTCGTCGAGGACATCCCGAGCGCGGACGATGAGACCATCGAGGCCTCCGGCCTCTTCGGCCGCGCTGCTGTGGAGCGCATTCTCGGCGGGAAGCTGATCGAGGAGCGCGCCCTGGACGGCACGGTCATCCCTCCGCGGTAGCAGCGTGCTCGGGCAGGAGCGCGAGGCGGTAGCGTTAGGGGGTGTACGAAGGCGCAGTCCAGGACCTGATCGACGAGCTCGGAAGGCTCCCCGGCATCGGACCGAAGTCGGCTCAACGGCTGGCCTTCCACATCCTCGAGGCCGATCCGGACGACATGAAGCGCCTCGTCGCCGCGATCACCGCTGTGAAGGAGCGCGTCAAGTTC
>NZ_JBQCGQ010000210.1:0-7423 GCF_051955515.1 Sinomonas sp. | reverse complement strand
GACGATCAAGGGCCTCTATGTCGGAGGTTCTTGGGAGCGGGCGGTCGACGGCGGGACCTCCACGGTGCGCTGCCCGGCGGATGGGCGGGAGGTCGCCGTCGTCGTCTCCTCGACGGCGGAGGACGCCGAGCGCGCGATCGCCAGTGCGCGTGCGGCGTTCGACGGCGGCCCCTGGCGGCGCATGACAGACCTCGAGCGGGGCGCTGTCATGCTCCGCGTCGCCGAGCTGCTCGAGCGCGACAAGGCCGCGTACGCGCGGGCCGAGGCGCTCGACACGGGCAAGCGGCTCGTCGAGGCCGAGTATGACATGGACGACATCGCCGCCTGCTTCCGCTACTACGGCAAGGTCGCTGGCCTCGATGCCGGGCGGGTGATCGACACCGGCCGGCCGAACGCCATCAGCCGCGTCGTGTACGAGCCGCTCGGCGTCTGCGCCCTCATCGCCCCGTGGAACTACCCGCTCCTGCAGGCGGCGTGGAAGGTCGCGCCGGCCCTGGTAGCGGGGAACTCGTTCGTGCTCAAGCCCAGCGAGCTGACGCCGTCGACCTCCATCCTGCTCATGGAGACACTCGCCGAAGCCGGGATCCCGGCCGGCGTGGCGAATTTGGTCACCGGGACGGGCTCGAAGGTGGGGGGCCCGTTGAGCGCGGACCCGCGCGTGGACCTCGTCTCGCTCACGGGAGGCCTCTCCACGGGGCAGACGATCATGGCCGCCGCGGCCCAGACCGTCAAGCGCGTGGCGTTCGAGCTCGGTGGGAAGAACCCGAACGTCGTCTTCGCCGACGCCGACTGGGATGCGGCCGTGGACAACGCGTTGACGGCGGTGTTCCTTCATTCGGGGCAAGTGTGCTCGGCCGGGGCGCGGCTCGTGGTCGAGGAGTCGATCGCGGAGCGGTTCGTGGCCGAGGTAGTCGAACGGGCCGGGAAGATCCGGATGGGCGGGCCGTTCGATCCCGAGGCCGAAACCGGGCCGCTCATCTCCGCCAAGCACCGCGACCAGGTGCATGCGTACGTGCAGGCCGGCATCGCCGAGGGCGCCGAGCTCCTGTGCGGCGGCTACATCCCCCAGGACGGGCCGCTCGCGGACGGGTTCTTCTACCCGCCCACCGTGCTGGCCAACTGCCGCTCCGGGATGAGCGTGGTGCGGGAGGAGTCCTTCGGCCCGGTCCTGACGGTGGAGACGTTCCGGGACGAGGCCGAGGCGATCGCGATCGCCAACCACACCGAGTACGGCCAGGCCGGGGCGGTGTGGACCTCGGCCGCCTCCACGGCCCACCGCGTGGCCGGGGCGCTGCGGCCCGGGACGGTGTGGATCAACGACTACCACCCGTACGTCCCGCAGGCCGAGTGGGGCGGATTCGGGAAGTCCGGGATCGGGCGCGAGCTCGGGCACGCGGGGCTCGACGAATACCGCGAGGCCAAGCCCATCTGGCAGAACATCGCACCCGCGCCGAGCGGCGGGTTCGGAGGGTAGGCCAGCGAGCCTCCCCAGCGCCGAGGTCGGGGCCCGTGCCGCCGAGGTCGGGCTGTTCACCCCTGGCCCCGCCGTCGTGCATTAGGCGGGACCCGGACCATGGCGCTTCAAAGGACCCGACTTCGGCGCCACAGGGCCCGACTTCGGCGCCGGGCGGCCCGACGTGGGCGCCACACGACCCGATTTCGGCGGCAGGCGCCCCGACGTCGGCGGCTAGGCGGCGGACAAGCGAATAACCTGGGCGGCCCGGCCCCTCATGAGCGATCGTGGGAGGCCGGGCCGCCCATGCGTTCGGTGATCTCCTCGCCGGCCGAGACGACTGCCTTGACGACGACGTCGTCCTGGGGTTCGAAGCGGAAGGCGGGCCCCGAGAGGCTCACCGCGCCGATCACGTCGCCCATGTGCCCGAAGACCGGGGCCGCGATCGCGTTGAGCCCGTCTTCGAGTTCGCCGTGCGTGGTGGCGAAGCCCTTCTGGACGATGTCGGGCAGCTCCTTCTCGAGCTGCTGCCTGCTGTGCGTGTGCGGGGTCAGGGACTTGAGCTCGATCTGGTGGAACAGCTCCTCGCGGTCCGACGAATGCAGGTACGCGAGGAAGACTTTGCCGCTCGAAGTGGCGTACAGCGGCGTGAGGTTCCCGATCCAGTCGTACGTCGCGAGGTTCGCGGAGCCCATCGCCTGGTCCACGTTGACGGCGTAGACGTCCCGCCGGACGGCGAGGTTGACGGTCTCGCCGAACTGCTGCGCGAGGTCCTCAAGGACTGGCCGGGCGGTGTGGACGAGGCTGAGCCGGCGGGGGATGGAGCTCGCGACGCGGAGGAGGCCGACGCCGAGCTGGTACTTTCCACGGCGGCTGCTCTGCTGGACGAAGCCATGGGTCTCGAGCGCACCCAAGATGCGTGACGCCGTCGACTTGTGGACGCCCATCCATTCGGCCATGTCGCCGACCGCGGCGCTGCCCTCCTTGGCGAGGATTTCGAGGGCGCGCACCACGCGCTCGACCGCCTGGACGCCGTTCCCGGAACGCGTCTCGTCGGGTTCGTTCGGGTCCTCGGACACAGAAGTGTTCCCCATGTGGTGATTCTGCCAGAGCGATGGTGTAAATGAGGGCAGGATCACACTCAGTTCGCCACAAGGGTAATGGCCCGATCCCTCCAAAGGGACCGGGCCATCTCGTCACGGCTGGCACTCAGCCGCGCAGGCGCTTCATCTCCGGGTCGTACAGCGGCTCGGGTGTGACGGTCGCCCTGATCCGGTTGCCGAAGTACTCGATCTCGACGGCGTCGCCCTCCGCGACGTCGCCCGGGAGGTAGGCGTAGGCGATGGGCTTGCCGATCGTGTAGCCGTACGCCGCGCTCGTGACGTAGCCCACCGGCTCGTCCTTGTAGAACACCGGCTCCTTGCCCAGCACGATGGACCGCCCGTCGTCGACGGTCAGGCAGCGGAGTCGGCGCGCCGAGGAGTCCTCGCTGAGGCCCTCGAGAGCTGCCTTGCCCACGAAGCTCTCCTTGGCGAGTTTCACGGAGAAGGCGAGCCCGGCCTCGAACGGGTTGTGCTCGGTGGTCATGTCGGTGCCCCACGAGCGGTAGCCCTTCTCGAGGCGGAGCGCGCTGAAAGCGGCGCGGCCGGCCGCAATGATGCCGTGCGGCTGCCCGGCCTCCCAGAGGACGTCCCACAGGCGCTGGCCGTTGTCGGCACTGGTGTAGATCTCCCAGCCGAGCTCGCCGACGTAGGAGAGCCGCATGACCGTGACGGGGACGCCGCCGATGGTCGCCTGCTTCGCGCGGAAGTAGCGGAGGCCGTCGTTGCTGAAGTCGTCGCTGCTGATGGCCGAGACCACCTCGCGGGCCAGCGGGCCCCACAGGCCGATGCAGCACGTGCCGCCGGTGATGTCGCGAACCTGTGCCCACTGCGTCGGGTCCTCGGAGCGTTGGCGGCGTGCCTCGCGGGTGAAGTAGGCAAGGTCGATGTTGCCGTTCGCGCCGACTTGGAACGTCTCGTCGTCGAGCCTCGCAACCGTGATGTCGCTCCGGATGCCGCCCTGCTCGTCGAGGAGCAGGCAGTAGGTCACGGCGCCGGGCTTCTTGGCGACGTCGCCGGTCGTGAGGCGCTGGAGGAGCGTGACGGCGCCGGGGCCGGAGATCTCGAGTCGCTTGAGCGGCGTCATGTCGTACATGGCGACGGCGGTGCGCGTCTTCCATGCCTCGGCTGCGGCGATCGGTGAGCTGAAGCGCGCGGACCAGTCATCGCGGGCCGGCGGCTGCCACTCGGCCGGGAGCTCGTCGAGCAGGTGGGCGTTCGCCTCGAACCAGTACGGCCGCTCCCAGCCGCCCCCCTCGAGGAAGTACCCGCCGAGCTCGCGGTGGCGGGCATTGAACGGGCTCACGCGCAGGTTGCGCGGTGACTCCTTGGGCTGGAGCGGGTGCAGCACGTCGTAGATCTCCACGAAGTTCTGCTGGGACGTCTCGCTCACGTAGGAAGGGGAGAGCTGGACTTCTTCGAAGCGGGCGACGTCGCATTCGCCGAGGTCGATCTCGGAGCTTCCCTCGGTGAGCAGCTGGGCGACGGCGCGGGCGACGCCCGCCGAGTGGGTCACCCAGACGGCCTCGGCCACGTAGAAGCCCTCGAGGTCGCGGTGCTGGCCCACGATCGGGCCGCCATCCGGGGTGAACGAGAAGATGCCGTTGAAGCCGTCCTCGATCTCCGCGTCCCGCAGGGCGGGCAGGATCTCCTTCGAGTCCTCCCAGGACGGGGCGAAGTCCTCAGGGGTGAACTCGAGGCGCGAGGGCATGCTGTGCTCGTCGACGTGCTTCGGAGTCACGCCGAGATCGGCGGCGACGACGGGCATGGGCCGGTGCGCGTAGGAGCCGATGCCGTAGCGCTCGCCATGCTCGCGGTAGTAGAGGTCGCGATCCTGGTGGCGGAGGATCGGCAGACTGGCGCCGTTGGGCTGCTCGTTGCGCCCCGCGAGAGCCGGGACGGGGCCGGTCTTGACGTACTGGTGCGCGAGGGGGAGCAGTGGGACGGACATGCCGACCATCGCACCCACCTCGACGCCCCAGAAGCCGGCGCAGGAGACCACGATGTCGGCGGGGATCACGCCGTCGGGCGTCTCGACACCGCTGACCCGGCCTCCCGAGGGCCCAGTGTTGTCGACGGCGATGCCGGTGACCGGCGTCGAGCCCTTGAACACCACGCCGGCTTCCCGCGTCCGCTCGATGAGGATCTGGACGGATTTGGCGGCCAGCGCGAGGCCGTCGCTCGGGATGTGCAGGCCGCCGAGGACGATCTCCTCGTTCAGGAACGGGTAGATGCGCTTGCATTCCGCGGCATCCACGAGCCGCGCGTCGACGCCCCAGGACTGGGCGTAGCCGAGCTTGCGCTTGAGGTCCTCGTAGCGGGCTTCCGTCGTGGCGACCTCAAGGCCCCCGACTTGGTTGAAGCAGTCGATCGAGAGGAGCTTCTCCACCGTGTACTTGGCGAAGAGCGTCATGGTCTTCGAGGCGTTGGTCTGGAATACGAGGCCGGGGGCGTGGGACGTGGAGCCGCCCGGCATCTCAAGTGGGCCTTGGTCGAGGACGGTGATATCCGTCCAGCCGCGCTGGACGAGCTCGTCTGCGAGGTTCGTGCCAACGATGCCGGCGCCGATGATGACGACGCGAGGGGGAGTGGTCATGGATCTTCCTTGGCTCGTGGAGGGTCAGGGGTCAGCGGAAGACGACGGTGCTCGCGCCGTCGAGGAGGATGCGGTGCTCGCAGTGCCAGCGGACCGCGCGGGAGAGGGCGAGGCATTCGGCGTCCTGCCCCACGGTTGCCAGGTCGTTCGGGTGGTACGTGTGGTCCACCCGGATGACCTCCTGCTCGATGATCGGTCCCTCGTCGAGGTCCGCCGTGACATAGTGCGCCGTTGCGCCGACGAGCTTGACGCCGCGCTCGTACGCCTGGTGGTACGGCTTCGCGCCCTTGAAGCCCGGGAGGAACGAGTGGTGGATGTTGATCGCGCGACCCTCGAGGGACCGGCACAGATCGTCCGAGAGGATCTGCATGTAGCGGGCCAGGACGACGAGGTCGATGCCGTGCTCGTCGACGAGCGCGAGCAGCCGGGCCTCGGCATCCTCCTTGGTGCCGGCCGTGACCGGGATGTGCACGAACGGAAGGCCTGCTGCCTCCGCCATGGGCCGGAGGTCCTCGTGGTTCGAGACGACGAGCGCGATCTCGCCGCCGAGCGTGCCCGCCCGCCAGCGGAAGATGAGATCGTTGAGGCAGTGCCCGAACTTCGAGACCATGACGAGGAGCCGGAGCTTCGAGTCGTCCTGGAACGAGAAGCTCATCCCGAACTCGTCCGCGGTCGCTTGGAACTCGTCGGTGAGCTCCTGGGCGTCCACGGGGGATTCGGTCGAGAAGGCCGTCCGGAGGAAGAGGGTTCCGCGCTCGCGGTCATCGAACTGCTGGTGCTCGACGATGTCGAAGCCGTGCTGGTACAGGAAGCTCGTGACAGCCTGCACGATGCCCGGCCGTTCGGGGCACGAGAGGGTCAGCACGGACGTGCGCCCTGCCCCCCGGCCCTTCCCTTGGAGGGTCGACGAGGCAGCGGGCTCAGCCAGCGGCGTGGCGGTCTCACTAGTGGTCATCGGATCTCCTGGTAGGAGAGTCGTATGCATCTGATACAACTCTGATATATTAGCGATGTGACTCAGGTTATACTGCTGAACGCGAACGGGTCAACAACGAAGGAGCATGCCGTGGCTCAAGCGGTCGGCCTCGATCCCCAGGAGCGTCCCTCTCTGGCGGAGGTGGCGTACCGAGTGGTGCGCGATCGCCTGCTCACCCTCGCGATCCGCCCCGGAGACCCCATCAACGACGACGCCCTCGCGAAGGAGCTCGGCTTCGGCCGCACCCCGGTCCGCGAGGCGCTCAAGCGGCTCGAACTCGACCGCCTGGTGGTCACGTATCCGCGTCGCGGCACCTTCGCGATGCCCGTGGAGGTAACCGATCTCGCCTATATCTCAGAGATCAGGAGCCAGCTTGAGCCGCTCGCCGCGGCGAGGGCGGCTCGCCTCGCCTCGCCGGCCGCCCGCCGTCGTCTGCTGTCCCTGATCGAGAAGGTGAGGGCGTTCGACGTCGGCTCAGCCAGCGTCGGCGAGACCCTCGCCTGCGACGCGGAGATGCACCGCGCCATCTACGCCGCCGCCGGCAATCCCCACCTCGAGGACGCGTTGGTGCGGTACGACAATCTCGCCACCCGCATTTGGTGCCTGGTCATGGACCGGCTGCCCGGACTCGGCGGTCACCTCCACGAACACATCGCACTGCTGCAGGCAGTGGTCGACGGCGACGAGGAGCGCGCCGCCGAACTCTCCCGCCAGCATGTGGAAGGCTTCGAGGTCGCCGTGCGCGGTGCCCTGTTCGCCGCCTAGATTGAACTTATCCCTGCTCTATGAAAGGAGTCGCCTGTGTTTGCGCAGAAGCCGCAGGTTGAGGACATCGATGAGGATGCCCTTGAGGTTCATGTCCCGAAGACTGCCGCGGCGGGGGTGAAGGCGGTGACCGTGGCGCTGGAGAGGGGGTTCGCGCAGGCGGGGGTGGCGCGGACGGTGCGCTCGATGCTGCGGGTGAACCAGCGGGGCGGGTTCGACTGCCCGGGGTGCGCGTGGCCGGAGTCGATCACGGGGGCGCGGAAGCCGGCGGAGTTCTGCGAGAACGGGGCGAAGGCGATCGCGGAGGAGTCCACGCTGCGCACGGTGGGCCCGGAGTTCTGGGCGGCGCACCCGATCGCCGAGCTGGAGGGCAGGAGCGAGTTCTGGCTCGGTTCCCGGGGCCGGATCACCGAGCCGGTGGTGATCCGGGAGGGGGAGACGCACTATTCCCCGATCTCCTGGGGGGAGGCGTTCGCGCTGATCGGGGAGCACCTCCGGGCCACGACCCCTGAGCGGTGCGTGTTCTACACCTC
>NZ_JBQCGQ010000209.1:0-10292 GCF_051955515.1 Sinomonas sp. | reverse complement strand
GCGCGGGGGGCGGGCGGGGGGGGGGCGGGGGGGGCCTGGGGGGGTCTGGTTGGGGCGGGGCGGGCCCGGCCCCCGGGGGTGGCAACCCCGGCGGGGCGGGCCGGGGCGCAAGCCGTTTAACGAGGCCTAGAAGCTCTCAGGGCCACGGCCTCCGCGACGAGCCGGGAGACGCGATGGGCGCGGGCGCGGAGGAGCCCGAGGTCGCCGCCCTTGAACGCGTCGCCGAGCAGCGGTCCGCCGAGGCTCACGGCCACGGCACCGGCCTCGATCCAGTCGGGGGCGGTATCGATCGCCACTCCCCCGGACGGGATCACGGCCAGATCGGGGAAGGGACCGCGGAGCTGACCGATGTAGCCCGGTCCGACAGCCGAGGCCGGAAAGAGCTTGACTCCCGCGGCGCCCAAGCGCCAGCCCGTGTGCAGTTCCGTGGGGGTGAGGCCCCCGGGATAGATGGCGACGCCGCGCTGCACGGCGTACTCCACGATCTCCGGATACGTCACGGGGGTGACGAGGTACTCCGCGCCCGCGCTGATGGCGCGCTCGGCCTCGTCCACAGTGGTCACCGTTCCCACGCCGATCTCGGCGGCATCGCCGAAGCGCGTCCGGAGCCCGGCGAGCTCGTCGAGGACGCCCTGGGTGGTCAGGGTCAGCTCGATGGATCGCACGCCGCCGGCCACGAGCGCGTCCACGATCGGCGCGTACTCACTCGCGTGGCTCGCGCGGAGCACAGCGATCACCGGGTTCTGCGCCAGCACCGGCGAGAGCGGCAGCCGGCTCGTCATAGCCGCCCCTCGAGGGAGGGTTGGGCCAGGTCGAACTGGCGGACGAACCCTTCGATGAGGACCTCGAATGACGCCGTCACCGCGCGCCGATCGCCGCAGATCACATAGTCGTAGAGGATTCCGACGACGGCGGCCACGAACGCCCGCCCCCTGACCGCGGCTTCCTCCCGCGGCAGTCCCTCCTGCTCCAGCCACGTAGACAGGAAGTCGCACCATCCGAGGTAGCCGACGGCGGTGCTGCCGCGGGGGTGGTCAGCGACGGCGTCCTGAACCGCGGCCTCGAATTCGAGCCGCTGCAGGTGGCGCCCGCGGTCCTCGAGCGTGGAGGCGAAGACGGCGCGGGCCCACAGCACGAGCTCGGGGAGCGAGAGGCGGTCGCCGCCCGGGTGGTGGAGGTCGAAGCGAGCCTCGATCCCACGGATGATCTCGGCGACGAGGTGTTCACGGTTGCCGAAGTGGTAGACCAGCACGTAGCTGCTGATGCCCAGACCGTCCGCGAGGCTACGGAACGTCAGGTCCGCGAGCGTCCTGTCCAGCAGGAAGTCCAGAATCTGCTCAAGAAGCTCCGTCTTCCGCTCCGGCCGCGGCGGTCTTGCCATAAACCATTCCTGTTCCGACCGTCACATCTGCGTGATCGGATCTTCCCCGTTGTGACTCACTTCTCGTGATCCTACAGGGAACGTTCAGGAATCCCGGCCGGCCACGCCCTCAGCGCCGGCGGGAACCGTGCTCGGAGACACCGCCGCGCGAGCGTCGGAGAACCGCTGGTTGAGCCGCGAGTGCCGCTGCCCGTAGGAGAAGTAGATGACGAGCCCGACCGCCAGCCACCCGACGAAGTAGATCCACGTCTCGACCGCGAGGTTCGTCATGAGGTAAAGGCACAGCAGGGCCGAGACGATCGGGAGGACCTTGCCGAACGGCACGCGGAACGACGGTTTGAGGTCAGGCCGGCGCCGACGGAGCACGATGATGCCGAGGCTCACCACGACGAACGCCGAAAGCGTGCCGATGTTGATCATCTCCTCGAGCAGGTCCACCTGCGTCAGTCCGGCGACGAGCGCCACGAGGACGCCGCACAGGATCTGGAGGCGGGCGGGAGTGGACCGCTTGTCCGACGTCACCGACAGCGCTCGGGGCAGCAGGCCGTCGCGGCTCATCGCGAGAACTACGCGCGCCAGGCCCATGAGAAGGACCATGATGACCGTGGTCAGGCCCACGAGCGACCCGAACGCGATGACCTTCGCGGCACTCGTGTTGCCGACGGCCTCGAACGCGGTGGTCAGGGTCGGCTGGTCCGCCGCTGCCAACGTGGTGTACGGGACCATGCCAGTGAGGGCGAGCGAGACGAGGATGTAGAGGAGCGTCACGGCGCCGAGGCCGGCGAAGATGCCGCGGGGCAGAGTCTTCTGCGGGTCCTTGACCTCCTCGGCACTCGTGGCGACGACGTCGAAGCCGATGAACGCGAAGAACACGAGGGCCGCACCCGCGAACACGCCGAACAGCCCGTACTGGGCCGGGGCGGCGCCGGTCGAGAACGCGAACAGCGACTGCTTGAGGACGGCAGTCCCGTCCGAGGCGTGCGAGGGCACTGCGTCGGGCACGAACGGCGCGTAGTTCTGGGCCTTGACGTAGAGGAAGCCGACCACGATGACGAAGAGCACGACGGCGATCTTGACGATCGTGAAGACGTTCGCCACGCGGGCAGACAGCTTCGTGCCGAGCACGAGCAAGACCGTGAAGATCGCGACGATGAGGAACGGCCCCCACACGAGCTCGACCGGGCCCAGCTGGATGCTGGCCGGGACGTCGAGGCCGGCCAGGGCGAACACCTTGCTCAGGTACAGGCCCCAGTACTTCGCGACCACGGCGCCGGCGGTGAAGAGCTCGAGGATGAGGTTCCAGCCGATGATCCACGCGAGAAGTTCGCCCATCGTCGCGTACGTGAACACGTAGGCCGAGCCGGCGACGGGGATCGCCGTCGCAAATTCGGCGTAGCACATGATCGCGAGCGCGCAGGCCACGGCCGCGATGGCGAAGGACACCGTCACGGCCGGGCCGGCGAAGCTGGCCGCCGCCTTCGCGCCGACGGAGAAGATGCCAGCGCCGACGGCGACCGCGATCCCCATGATCATGAGGTCCCATGTGCTGAGCGAGCGCTTGAGGCGCCGTCCAGGCTCGTGGGCGTCGGCGAGGCTCTGCTCGATGGGCTTGGTGCGGAGGATCTGCATGCGACTTCCTGGCTCGCGGGTAGGGCCTTTTGGCCCCAAAACAACCCGTTAACCTTAGGGGTCCATCACGTGGGACGTTCAAATCGTCTCAGGATACGGACCCATGGCGGGCCCACAGTAGGCCCGCCGGCCCGACGTCAGAATCCCGCGGCGTTGGACACGGCGCTGCTCCCCTGGCGGAGCACAGCCGTTCCGCTCACGCTCGCAGGCGCGACGGTCCATCGGAGACCGAGCTCGGGAATCTGCGCGCCTCCAGTGAACGGGGCGGCGCAGGTCATCGACGCTGTGCCCAGCGCAACCAGCGGGGCATTGCAGCTCCATCCCGAGGTTACCGATGGCGCCAGAAGCGTGGACTGGTAGCTGACCGTGACCACAATCTCCGTGCCCAATGCCGGGGCGTTCGCGGGGGTCGCCTTGAAGTCCACGGCGTCGACGCCGGTCTTGGAGGCCGTCAGGCTGTAGAGCACCCCGATGCTGCTCGGGCTCGCGCTGCCGGAGCTCGCCCCGCCTGATGGGCTCGATGCGGCTGAGGGCGCCGGGCCGGACGGCGCCGCACCGGCGGGTGCCGTCGTCGTGCCTGGCAACGCCGCGCTGGGCGCAAGCGGCGCCGGGAGTCCCGCTGCGGACGGCGTGACCGATCCGGGCGCCGTGCTCGGCCCCGGCTGGTCCTTCGCCTGCGCGGACTCGGGCACCGAGGACGACGACGGTGACGCAGCCCCGGAGGACGACGCGGCACCGGAGGCGGCAGCGCCTGAAGCCGCTGAGCCGAACGCACTGCCTCCGGCGTCCGACGCCTTCGGCGGGGCTGCCTCGGCGGAGGGCAACGTCGTCGTGCCTTGGCCCAGCGAGGCGAAGGCGACGCCACCGGCGAGCGCGACGGCCAGCAGGGCGCCTCCGACCACCGCGGAGCGCCGGTCGACCTTGCTGAGGCTTCGGCTGAGCCAGTCGGCGCCAGCCGTCCCGCCTCCCGCAGCGCCCGCGGCGACGAGCTCGCCCGCGGCGGGCGCCGTGAACGGGAGCGCGGTGACGAGCGGGAAGACGACGACGCGGAGGGCGAAGCCGACGTCCTCCAGCTGAAGGAGGGCGGCCGAGCAGTGAGGGCACTGATCGAGGTGCTCGCGGACCGCCTGGGTCTTGCGCTGGCTCAGGCTGTTGCGGGTGTAGGCCCCGAGCTTGTCCGCGTACGCCTGGCACTCCTTGGACACCGCCTCGGAGGCGACGTGCGCCTGCAAGTAGGCCTGGCGAAGGCCTTCCCGGGCCCGGACTGCCAGCGCGGAGACTGCGTTCGGCGAGAGCCCGAGCATCGGCGCGACCTCCGACGGCTGCAGGTCGTCCACCTCGGTGTACCAGAGTACCGCCTGCCAGCGCTCGGGCAGAGTGCGGAAGGCGCGGCCGACGGCGTCGGTCTCGAATCCGGCCAGGACCGGGTCGTCGTAGGGCTGCTCGCCCTCGTACCGGGCCATGTCGTCGCTCGGGTTCTCACGCTGCGCCGTGAGGTTCCCGCGCGCCGCGAGCCGGGAAATGCAGGTGAACAGATAGGCTCTGAAGAACTCCTGCGGCCCGGAGCCGCCATGAAGGGCGGCGAGGACGTTGGCAAAGCCCTCCGCGGCGAGGTCTTCGGCGTCGCTCGCGTTGCGAGCGTAGCGGCGAGCGAGCCCGACGGCGGCAGCATGGTGCCGCTCATAGAGGCCGGCGTAGGCATCAGGGTTGCCGGCGCGAACAGCGGCGATCAGCTCTGCGTCACTCGGCGCCGACGTGCTGGGGGAATCGGCACTTACGGTCATCCATCGTCCTTCCTGTGTCTGACGGTTTCAGGGACGAAAGTGTCGATTCTACTAGGTGCGGGATTCTACGAGGTGCGCCTAGCCCGCGTTCCTCCGGGAGATCCGGACCATCTCCTCGCGCGGCACCACCTTGACGCGCTCGCGCTGCACGGACGCCCCCCGCTCGGCCGATTCCGCGGTGAATTTCTCCCCGAGCGCCTTCTCGTGGGCGTCCAGCTCGTTCCAGCCCTCCCACGTCGTGTACTCGACGCCGCGCTCCTCGAGGAGGTTGATGATCGCGCTCTCGTCGGGGTTCTCGGCCTCGGGCAGCGAGTCGCGGTCCTCGAGCAGGCAGCCGATGGTCTCGAGGGCGTCGCCCTTCGTGTGGCCGATCAGGCCCACGGGACCGCGCTTGATCCAGCCTGTCGTGTAGACGCCAGCGACCGGAGTGCCTTCGGCGTCCAGGACGCGGCCGCCGTCGTTCGGGATAACTCCCCGGTGCACGTCGTACTCGAGCTCGGCCAGCTCGGAGCCGTGGTAGCCGATGGCGCGGTACACGGCCTGAACCGGGTAGTCCTCGAACTCGCCGGTGCCGCGGACGTTGCCCGTGCCGTCGAGCTCCATGCGCTCAAAGCGGACCCCCGCGACCTTGCCCGGAGTCTCGGGAGAGTCATAGATCTCCACCGGGCTGTGCAGGAAGTGCAGGTGGAGCCGGCGGGACGCCCCCGTGTCCTGGTCCTCGGCGATCCAGTTCGCCAGCGTGTTGACCATCGTCTTGACCTGATTGTTCGTGCGGATCGCCTCGTCGGACGCCTCGTCGAACTCGAAGTCCTCCGGGTACAGCACGATGTCCACGTCGCGGGAATGCGAGAGCTCGCGCAGCTCGAGCGGGGTGAACTTGACCTGGGCGGGACCTCTGCGGCCGAAGACGTGCACGTCTGTGACGGGGCTGCGCTTGAGCGTCTGGTAGACGTTGTCCGGGATCTCGGTGACAAGGAGGTCGTCGGCGTGCTTCGAGAGCATGCGGGCCACGTCGAGGGCCACGTTGCCGTTGCCGATCACGGCGACTTCCTTGGCTTCGAGCGGCCAATCCCGTGAGACGTCCGGATGGCCGTCGTACCAGGAGACAAAGTCGGCGCCGCCGAAGGACCCCTCGAGGTCGGCGCCCGGGATGTCGAGCTTCGCGTCCTTGATGGCTCCCGTGGCGAAAATCACGGCGTCGTAGAAGTGGCGGAGGTCGCTCAGCGTCACGTCGCGCCCATACGTGACATTGCCGATGAAGCGAATGTCACCCCGGTCGAGGACCTTGTGCAGCGCGTTGACGATTCCCTTGATCCGCGGGTGGTCGGGGGCAACCCCGTAACGGATCAGCCCGTAAGGGGCCGGATACTGGTCGAAGAGATCAATGCTGACCTCGACGTGGCCGCCCTTGACCTCGTTCGACTTCGTCAGGATGTCTGCCGCATAGACACCAGCGGGGCCGGCGCCGACGATGGCGACGCGCAGGGGCCGATCGGCAGAAGCGTTGGGCACAGGAGTTCCTTCCAGTGGCGGGCGGGCCGGGTTGGGCGCGCAGCCTCCTATTGTAGTTCGGGTGCAGAGTTCGACGCTTCTGGGGCTGGGGCCCGGCGTCATCCTCGCCGTCGTCCTCCTCGCGGTCCTCGCGGCCGCCGTGCACCGCTGGGCGCTCGACGGCGGATGGGCGCCACCGCACACGGCGAGCGCCCGCGCCGTGGGCCAGCTCGCCGTCGTCGCCCTCCTCGTCTCGCAGCTGGGCCGGAACCCCTGGCTCGCGCTCCTGTTCGCCCTCGCGATGTTCGCCGTTGCCGTTCTGACCGCGGGGCGCCGAGTCGACGCGAGCCGCTGGTGGTGGGCCGCGGCGCCGATCGCCGCCGGCGTCGTGCCCGCCGCGGTCATCCTCCTGGCCACCGGTGTGCTGCCCTTCGACGGCCTCGCGCTCATCGCGCTGCTCGGCCAACAGGTTGGCGGAGCGATGACGACGACGGGCGTCGCCGGCCGCCGCATCCTCGCCGAACTCGCGCTCCGACGAGGCGAGGTGGAGGCCGCCGTCGCGCTCGGCTTCGAATGGAGCCCCGCGCGCCTGCTCATCGCACAGCACACCGCGCGCGAGGGCCTCCTGCCCATCCTCGACCAGACCCGCACGGTCGGGACCGTCACGCTGCCGGGCGCGTTCGTGGGGATGGTCCTCGGCGGCGCCGATCCGATCGAGGCGGCGATCGTCCAGCTAGTGGTGCTCGTCTCGCTCGTGGCCGTCGGGTCGATCGCCGCCGCCGTCGCCCTCCGGCTCTGCGCCGCCGGGATCTGGGGGAACCGGAATAGCTGACAGGACCAATGCCGTTGTACGGTCGTGACCGTGAAGCCCGAAGCCCGCAGCCAGACGACGACAGGACTCCTCTACGGAATCGGGGCGTATGGCCTCTGGGGGCTTCTCCCGCTCTACTTCGTCACGCTCGCGCCTGCCAACCCTGTTGAGATCGTCTCCGACCGCGTGATCTTCTCCCTCGTGGTGTGCCTGGTGCTGGTGGGGGTGACGCGTTCGTGGAAGGCGCTCAACGCCGTCTTCCGCTCCGGACGGATCTTCGGCGCGCTCGGCGTCGCCGCCGTGCTGATCGCGATCAACTGGCTCACGTATACCTACGGTGTCCTGAGCGGTCAGGCCATCGAGGCCTCGCTCGGGTACTTCATCAACCCGCTCGTCAGCGTGCTGCTCGGGGTCCTGGTGCTCAAGGAGCGCCTCCGGCCGCTCCAGTGGGCCGCGGTCGGGATCGGCTTCGTGGCCGTCCTCGTGCTGAGCGTCGCATACGGGCAGATCCCGTGGATCGCGCTCATCCTCGCGTTCAGCTTCGGCTTCTACGGCCTCGTGAAGAACAGGGTCGGCGCCACCGTCGACGCCGTCACCAGTCTCACCGTCGAGACCGTGGTCCTCACGCCCTTCGCGCTCGCTGCCGTGCTGTGGCTCGCGGCCGCAGGTTCCCTGACCCTCCTTGGCAACGGTCCGGGCCACTTCTGGCTCCTCGCGGCGAGCGGCATCATCACCGCCACGCCGCTGCTGTTCTTCGGCGCGGCCGCCCGACGGCTGCCCATGACGACCGTCGGCATGCTGCAGTACATGGCTCCGCTCCTCCAGTTCATCCTTGCCGTCACGGTTCTCGGGGAGCACATGGGCCCCGAGCGGTGGGCCGGGTTCGGCATCGTGTGGCTCGCCCTCGTGGTGCTCACCGTGGACATGCTCGTCTCGACGGGTCGGCGCCGGGCCGCGGTGCGGGCGGCCGAGGCCCGGGCCGAGGCGGCGCGGGCGGCCTAGCTGACGGGAGCCAGTGGGCGTTGGCGGTCAGACCGTCCCTTGGCGGCTCAACCGTCGTTTCTGCGGGACGGTCATGCCGTCGAGGGACGGCTTCACGTGCTCCGACCTCAGCCGGCAAGCCTTCGCGCCCGCTCAAAGGCCGCAAGAACTCTTGCAGGAACCACCCCGGGGTTTGAGAGGTCAGCCCATCGGGCCCTCACGAGGGTCCAACCTTCGACGACCAGCGCATTCTCTCCCCGGCGCTCAGCGAGCAGGACGTCAGGGGTCGGACGGTAATCGAAGTACTTCGATTCCCCGTCGAACTCCAGAATCACCATCAGCTCAGGCCACGCGAAGTCGGCCCGGAACACTCCCTCGGCCGTGGGAATCTCGAATTGGAGCCGAGGCGCCGAGAGACCGGCCGCCACGAGCGCCAAGCGGGTGCGGCTTTCCCCAGGAGATTCCGAACGCGGGTCGAGCAGGCCCAGCAGATCCTCAAGCCGGCGCAATCCTCGCGCTGCCTCGGTTCGTTCCGCCGCGTCCCGGATCCCTTGAAGGTTCGCGCCGGGAAAGCTATGCGGCATCACGTCCCGAGCATGGCTCGCCCTCGAAACGGAATACGGGACGGTCACGTGAACCCGTTCGTCGTTGGCCCACGTCGCGCAGCGCAGCAGCCGGGCCGCCGAGATCGCGGCGTACGTAAAGGCCGCGGCGAACTCGAATCAAGACTCCTTCCCGCACCGCGGCGGTGAGGGCCCGGTGGTCGACGCCTGCAACCTTGAGCTGGGTAGAGGGGAGAGCCACGAGGCGATGGGAGACGCTATGTGGACAACCCGTCAGTCTGCTGCGCTGGCGTTCTTTCCGAAGCCCGAGCCCAAGACTCGCCGGAAGAGGCTCCCGCTCAGCCACGTGTGAGCGCCGAGGTACGCGGCGGCGGCGAGGGCGCCAAGCACGGCCACGAGGATGATGGGACCGCCCGCCACATAGGTGATCAGCGCGGCGAGAGTGCCGGCGACCATGGCGTTGAAGGCCGCGAGGAAGAAGGTCGTGCTCGAGATCGCATGCAGGACCAGCGGCCGCCGGGACCCAAGGGTGTAGGTGAGCGCGACGCCTTCGGGGTCGTCGCGGGCTGACGTCACGAACCGGTCCACCACCTCGGGCGCGAGTTCCCCGTACGCCCCGCGAATCCGGTTCATGCCGACGACGAGGCGGTGGTCCTCGAGGCTCCCGATCGTCACCCGGAGCAGGGTGAGCGTTCCCAGCACGAGCAGTGCCGACGACAGCCCGATCGCCATCACCCAGAATCCCGTCCCGAACCCCGTGGCCTGCGCGACGAGGGCCAGCACCACGAGGGCAGCTGACGAGACGGTCAGCTGAATGCTGATCCGGCTCATGAGCTCGCTCCAGAGCATGCTGCGCGTGCCGAGGAGGCTCCAATGCTCGGTCGCCAGCAATTGGGCGACGACGGCGGGCGAGGCCGAAGGCGCCTCTTCGCCGTCGGGGCGGACGTCGGCAAGGATCCTGGGAGGCGCAGCGTGCGGGTCGATGCTCACGTCGAGCCGCTCGCCGTCGTCGTCCGCGCGGTGATCCCGGTGATCTCGACGCTCGTGCTGCCGCGCAGCCCGCACGCCACGGTCGAGACCTCGAACGTCTCGAGCACGAGTGTCCGGAGCTCTTCGGGGTCCGCGTCGCCGCTGATCTCCACGTTGAGGACGATCCCGGTCGAGGCGGTCATGGTGTCGTCGAAACCGCCGTCGGCCCGCACCGTCACGGGCCCGAGACTCAGGCCGGCGCGCCCGGCAGCGGTGTGAAGGTCGTTGAACAGGCAGGTGGCGACGGCCAGATGCAGCACGTGGCCGCCGGTGGGCAGCGCGAGGGAGATACGGGCGGCGCCGGTCTTGTGGTGGGCAATCAGGAGGTCGGCCGTTGAGGCTGGCGCTGGCTCATCACGCGGATCGGCCGTCGCAATCGTGGCGGCGAAATCCATGGCTCTATCATGATCCGCGCCGCCGTCCCAGGCCAGAAGTTATCCGAGGGGATGCGACTCCGCGCGCTCGTATTCCAGCGGCACCACGACCATGGGCACCGGCAGCGCACGAAGGATCTTGTTCGCCGTGGAGCCGATGAAGAGCCGACGGTTCTGGGCAAGGCGGCTCGATCCGATGATGACGAGTTCGCCGTCCAGCCAGTCGATGCCGTCGACGGCCTCCTCCAG
>NZ_JBQCGQ010000208.1:0-14509 GCF_051955515.1 Sinomonas sp. | reverse complement strand
CGACGGCGAATGACTACCTGTTCTGGGTCACGGTGAACCTGGACACGGGGGAGACGAAGTTCGCCAAGACCTACGCCGAGCACCAGACCTACGTGGCGCAGTACCAGCAGTGGTGCAACGCCAACGCCGGGAAGTGCCAGTAAGGGCGCACCGGGGCGTGGTCGCGGCGTATCGACGACGCGAACCGCTTGGTCTATTACGTCACCGACGATCGCATCGTCATCCTGCAAGCTCGCGAGCACTACTGAATCCCCGCCCTCACGCTTCCTTCAACACGTCCGGCAGCTCTTCTACGTAGACCGTCTGGGGCGGCTCGTAAAAGATGACCAGCACCTTGTCACCCACCTCGAACACGCTGGTCTTGTCGAAGGGGTGGGCGTGAAAGGCGCTCGTGCCGCCTTGGAATGGCAGCATGACCTCCCCGACCGTGCCGGGCCCAATCCGCCCCGTCACCCGTCCGATCTTGCCAGTGAGGCTCCGGTCAACGTCCTTGTGCATCGGCTTCGCTATGCGTCCTTGTTAGGACGCGAGCCTTTGCCATTCTTGAGCGCACCAGTAATTGACGGCAGGAAATTGCCCACCTGCGCCAGAATTCCGCCGACCATGCTGTTGAGGCCCTCGCCGCCGTTCAGGACGGTCAGCTGATCCACGTGGGCAAAGGGTTCGGCGGCGGCCGACACGATCGCCGGCATGTTCTCTGCGAGTTGCTGCGAGATCACCGCTTCCTGGTTGGTTCCGAGGGCTTCGGCACGCGCCTTGATGCCGTCCGCCTCGGCCAGAGACTTTGCCTTGATCGCCGAGGCCGCCGCGTCACCGCGTGCCTTCGTGGCGGCCGCTTCGGCTTCACCAGTGATCTTCGTGGCCCCCGCGATGGCAGCTGCGGCCGTCGCATTCGCTTGGGCTTCGACCTCCACCCTGCGGGCATTCGCCTGGGCCTCAAGCTCCGTGCGACGCGCCCGGGCCTCGGAGGCGCTGATGTCCGCCGCCTTCTGCGCTTCCGCCTCGGTGCGGAGCGCATAGGCCTTGGCGTCTGCGGGCTTGCGGATGGACGTCTGCAGCTTCTGCTCCTCGCGGTCAGCCTCGAGCTTCGCGACCTCAGTTTCCTGGACCACCACTTTCTGACGCGCCGTGGCCTCAGCCAGAGGGCCTGCCTGGGCGGCGTTCGCCTTCGCGGTCTCCGCGTTGGCCTGCGCCGCGGATTGCCTGATCGCGGAAAGGCTCTGGGCATCCGCAATCTGGGCCGCGGCCTCCGCTTCCTTCTCCGCGGCTTCACGGTTTCTCGTGGCCTCGGCGATCCGAGCTTCCATCTTCACCTGGGCGATATGCGGCTTCGCCAGGTTCTGGATGTAGCCCGTGGGATCCTGCAGGTCCTTAATTTGAAGGGAATCAACCACCAGGCCGAGCTTTTCCATTTCCGTGCCGCTCGCACTGCGCACCAAAGAGGCGAGTTTGTCCCGCTCGCGGATGATCTCTTCCATCGTCATGCTGCCGATGATCGAACGGAGGTGGCCTTCAAAGACGTTGTAGACCTGGCTTTCCATCTTGGGCTGCTGGCCGAGGAATCTCCTTGCGGCATTCGCGATGAAAGGCGCAGCGTCGCCGATCTTGTAGATCACGACGCCCTCCACGATGACCTGAATGCCCTGCGAGGTGACGCAATTGACTTGGAGCTCTGTTTCATTCAGGGTCAGCGACAGCGTCCTCACGGTCTGGAGCCCGGGAACCACCAAGGCGCCCTTCCCCGTGACGATCTTGAAGTCCATGCCGTCCCTGGTGTCCGCGCTTCCCCGCGTTAGGCCAGAAATGATCAACGCCTCATTCGGTTCGGCCACCTTCCACATCAATTTGATGAGCAGCCTGATGACGGCGATGGCGACGATAACGCCCACGATCGTCAGCAGAAGGGGAAGGTAGGCCAAGAGGTCGAACATCGACTGTCCTTTCAGTGGCAACGCGCTCAGGTGCCTCTGGTGTCAGTCTGCTGTGCTCGGTTTCAGGAGTCCAGCACGTTGTGCCTCACTCGACGGGAAGTCCAGCCCAATTGTGCGGAGTCCAGTCGACTGCGTAGCCGCACTCCTCCAAGAACAGAAGGATCGGTTCAGGCCTCCGGGGCGACCAGAAGGTCCACCACACACTCGGATCTGTGGTGACGATCTCGACGTCCCAGAAGAACGGCGCCAAGATGCGCCTTCGCCTCTTCGCGAAGACCTGCCTGACCTGCTGGTGGGGAATCACCCAAGGGCCTCGGGCGAAGAAGCGTGCGAGCCCGCGCGTCTGGAACTCGAGTCGCTGCGGAGTGATCACCAGACGCATCCACGGTGGGCTCGCGTTGACCTTGTAATTGCAGTACGCGCCGCCGACGAACTCGTGTCTCGGCGCTTCAGCCCTGATCCTGTCCCCACCGGCGTTCCCCATGCGGGCGAGTTTAGAGCCCGCGCGATGCGCCTCCGTAGACGGCCCCGAGCCCTCGCACAAAGTCGAGTACCGGCAAGTGTGGCGAGTGAGTACGGCGCCTTGGGACAGTTTTTGTGAAAGGACACCGCGGATTCTGCTCGACAAGCGGGTGACGATCATGAACTTGAACGACATCATCTGGGCGGCCAGCGCCAGCACGATGGGACTCCTGAGCCTGGCCGCGCTCGTGCCGGGACAAAAGCGGCTGGCGGGAACGCCGTCGTCCGTGAATCCGCGGGTGGAGGCGGTGGGGGAGGCTCTGGCTCCCGAGGCACCCCCTGCGGAGCGCCCGTTGAGCCCGGCCGACGACGGCGAGCGGCTGCTGCTCGTCGAGGCGAAGAACGCTGCGGAGGAGGCCTACGCGCGGCGCGTCGCGGTGGCCGAGCATGAGTTCATGGCGACCAAGAACCGGTCCGACGTCCACGTCCGGGCCGCGGAGATGTTCCTCGAGCATGAGGAGCGACGGCGGAGCCAGCGGGTCGGCACTGCGCGAGAGTATCTGGCCGACGCCCTGCTCGAACACCGTCTGATCCTGGCGGAGGCGGAGAAGGTCGTCGCCGACGCGAAGGCCCACGACAACGACGTCGAATCTGCCGCTGCCGCGCTCGAGGCCTTCGGCCAGCGACAAGCCGGATGACCTGTGAACCAAGCCGGAGGACCTGTGAACAAGGGTCGAGACGGGACGCAATCTGCTGCGTCCCGCCTCGGGTGCACCGGTTCAGTCCTGCGCCCGGCCTTCGGGCTACCTGTTGCGATGGGTGTGCAGGCTGAGTGACGCGGCGCGGTCTCGGTGAGCTGTGGGGCTAGTGAGCCAGGGCTGGCTCGGGCACTTGGACCTTCTCGGCCTCGACGGGGGTGAAGCCGGCCTTGAGTTCGGCATGGAGCTTCTCCGTATCGAGCGCCCGCTGCCACTTGGCGACGGCGACGCAGGAGACGATGTTGCAGACCGTGCTGGTGAGGGCGCGGGCCTCGCTCATGAACCGGTCGATGCCGACGATCAGGGCCACACCGGCCACCGGGAGGGTGGGCATCACGGTGAGGGTCGCGACCAGGGCGACGAAGCCGCTGCCGGTGACGCCCGCGGCGCCCTTGGAGGTCAGGAGCATCATGCCGAGCATGAGGAGGATCTGGTCCCAGCTGAGGTGGATGTCGCACGCCTGGGCGATGAACATCGATGCGAGCGTGAGGTAGACCGCCGTGCCGGTGAGGTTGAACGAGTAGCCGGTGGGGACGACCAGCCCGACGACGCCGCGCTCGCAGCCGATCCGCTCCAGCTTGGAGAGCAGGCGCGGCAGGACGGGCTCGCTCGAGGAGGTGGCGAGGACAATCAGGAATTCGTCCTTGAAGTAGCGCAGGAGCTGCCACAGGCTGAAGCCGGTGATCTTCGCGAGGATGCCCAGGCCGATGACGACGAACGCGATGCAGGCGGCGTAGAAGGCGAGGATCAGCATCCCGAGGTTGCCGATCGAATGGGCCCCGTACTTGCCCACGGTGTAGGCCATGGCGCCGAAGGCCCCGATGGGGGCGACCTTCATGATGTAGCCGAAGACCACGAACAGCAGCCGGTTGAAGCTGTTGACCACGTCCAGCGCGAGCTTCCCGGGCGCGCCGAGCTTGGTGAACGCGAAGCCGCACAGCAGGGCGATCAGGAGCACGGGCAGGACGTCTCCGTTGGAGAAGGCTCCGACGAAGGTGCTCGGGATGATGCTCAGCAGGAAGTCCGAGGGGTTGCTGCTGGGCAGCTGGCTCGTGTACTTCGAGGCCACCGAGGCATTGAGGTGGGCGGGATCGATGTGCATCCCGGCCCCGGGCTGGAAGAGCAGGACGGCGCCGAGGCCGAGAGCGAGGGCCAAAGCGGTGAGGGTATAGAAGAGGCCGAGGGAGCGGAGCAGGGTCGGGCCGACCTTCTTGGTGTCCGTCAGCGACGTGATGCCGCTGACGATCGTGCAGAAGACGATCGGAGCGATCAGGAACTTCACGAGTTTGACGAAGCCGTCGCCGAGGGGCTGGAGCGAGGAGCCGAGGTCGGGCCAGAAGGCGCCGACCAGAATGCCGAGCCCTACGCCGATGAGGACCTGAACGTACAGGTGTCCCAGGATTGATTTGATCTTCATTGAAAAAACTTCCTTGAGGGGCCCCGATCCATGATCGCAGGGGCCGGGCGGTTTGGGCTATGCGGTCTGGGCCACAGGTTGTGCGACGTCGATGTCGGCGATGGCGAGCTGGCGGGCCGCCCGGTGCAGGGCGACTTCGCTGACGTTGCCGGAGCCATCCGTGGTGACTTCGGCGGTGATGACTCCGGCGGGGGTGCCGATGCGCAGCAGTCCGGATGCGCTGGTGCCGAGGGGTGCCAGCCGAGCGGCTTCCGCGACGACCGTTCCCGGAAGGGCGGAGGCGAGGGAGACCGCGACGGCCGAGGTGAGCCCGATCGCCGGGTGCGGGGCGAGCATCGAGAGCATCCGCACTCGCACGTCGTGGCTCTCAGCGGTGATCTTCGCGCCGTCGGTTGCGATGTAGTCGCCGGCGGGGGCGACGACGCCGACCTTCGGCACCGCGTTCTGCGGGGGATCCTCGGGTCGCCGGATCCCCATCTGGACCGCCGCGGCAGAGCGCGCCCGGATCAGCCGGGGCAGGTGCGTAGCGAGAGGGTCGGTCATCGAGGACAGGTCGATGCCTACCTGGTCGGCGGGGAGGAAGACCGCCGGCGCACCGGCGTCGACCATGCTGCCGGTGAGTCCGGCCTCGCCGAGCACGATCTCGTCCACGGGGCTGCCGGTCGGCAGGACCGAGCCGGTCGTCTGGCCCCACGGAGCGTGGAACGAGAGGCTCACGGGGACGCCGGGCGCGCTGCTGCCCGGAACCCTGGCGCGCCCCGACGTCGGGACGCGGCCGCCCGGCGTCGAGATCGTTCCGCTCAGAGTGGCGCCCGTGTTCACGTTGCGCATGCGGACCCGAGTCGTTCCGGCGCCGGGGGCGACGATGCCCGACTGGACCGCGTACAGGGCGATCGCTGTGGCGCAGTTGCCGCAGTTGGAGCCCAGCTCGACGGTTGGGTCGCCGATTCCGACCTGCGCGAAGAGGTAGTCGAGGTCGGCGGGGCCTTCGGGGGTCGGGGTGATGATCGCGGCCTTCGACGTCGTCGAGGTTCCGCCGCCAACGCCATCGAGCTGGCGTGCGTCCGCCGCCCCGAAAGCATCGGCGAGCAGCATCAGCACCTCCTCCTGGCTGGTCGCGTGGAGGGCCACGTCGTCGGCGTCGAAGAGCCAGCACTTGCTCGTGCCGCCCCGGTACCAGTGACCGCGAAGTCGCACGGTCGTCTCCTTCATGCTTTGGGAGTGTTGCGCCTCACAGCGCCTGTTACTTCTACGATCCGCGCGACAAGGCTTCAGCACAATCACAGGAATCTTCAGATCCCTCTAGTTTTGCTAAACTCAAGGGATGGCTGATCTCGACCTGCACCGACTCCATCTGCTCCGCGAGGTGGCTCGCTCGGGGTCCTTGACGTCTGCTGCGGCGGCGCTGACCTTCACCACCTCTGCGGTCTCCCAGCAGATCGCCAAGCTGGAACACGAGGTGGGCGTTGCCCTGATCGAGCGGCACCCCCGCGGCGTCGTGCTGACGGAGGCAGGCCAGGCTCTGCTGCGCTACGCCGACGAGATCGACCGGACGATCGAGGCCGCCCGCGCCGAGATGGGCGAGTTCGCGGGCTTGCGCCGCGGGCAGCTGCGGATGGGCACTTTCCCCACGGTCGGGGCGTCCCTGATGCCCGACGTCGTGCTCGCCTTCCGCGCGCGTCACCCCGAGGTCGCCGTCACGGTCGTCAGCGCACGACGCGCCGGGCTTCTCGAGCGGCTCAGGCGCCGCGACATCGAGCTCACCCTGCTGTGGGACTACCCGTGGGAGCGCATCGAGGACGAGGACCTGACCCTCATCCCGCTCATGGACGATCCCACCCTGCTCCTGGTGCCCAACGAGCACCCTGTCGCGTCCCGGCGTTCCGTGCGGATCGACGCCCTGCAGGACCAGGAGTGGATTGTCCGCGACGAACATCCGGTGGCGGATGTGCTCCGCCGGGTCTGCCGCGACGCAGGCTTCGATCCGCGCATTGCGTTCGCTGCCAACGACTACCAGGAGACCCAGGGCATGGTGGCTGCAGGCATCGGCATCGCCTTGGCCCCCCGGCTCGCCCTCAGCGCGCTCCGCCCCGACGTCGTCGCCGTTCCGCTCGCTGGGTCCCCCGCCCGCAGGATCCTCCTCGCCCACCTCGCCAACCGCCGGCTCAGCCCGGCAGGGGAGCAGGCGGCCTCCGTCTTCCGCTCCACGGCGCGACGCGCCAAGGCCGCAGGTCTACGATCCTCTCGTGTCTCTCAGCCCGGATGATCTTTCCGCGCTCCGCAACCGCCTGCTGGCGTTCTGCTATCAGCTCCTCGCGTCGCCGTTCGAGGCCGAGGACGCGGTGCAGGACACGATGGAGCGTGCGTGGCGGGCCCGGAAGTATAGGCTGACGCAAGGAAAAACCCCGGCCGCATCATGGCTCGTGTCCAGAGAGGCGGGTTCGGGGTCTTCGTTGTCAAACTAGCAGAGGGCGAGGATCCGCCTTAGCCGGACCCTCGCCCGTGATTGCTCAGCAGCACTCGCTGCTGTCGTCGCAGCAGCAATCGTCGTCGCAGCATCCGCCCGCCATGCCGGCCACCTCCTTTCCCGCTCTTCCGTGGTCTAGAGGCCTGAGGGGAGCAGCTGGGCGATGAGGTTCTCGACGCGCCCCTTGATCTCGTCCCGGATGGGGCGCACGGATTCGACGCCCTTCCCGGCAGGGTCGTCGAGTTCCCAGTCCTCGTACCGCTTGCCGGGGAAGATCGGGCAGGTGTCGCCGCAGCCCATGGTGATGACGACGTCGGAATCCTTGACGGCTTGCGTCGTGAGGATCTTGGGTATTTCGGTGCGGATATCGATACCTTCTTCGAGCATCGCCTCGACGGCGGCGGGGTTCACCTTCTCCGCGGGCTCGGAGCCGGCGGACCTGACCTCGATGCGCCCCTCCGAGAGTTGGCTCAGGTAGGCGGCGGCCATCTGGGACCGACCCGCGTTGTGGACGCACACGAAAAGGACGGAAGGCTTGCCGGCGGCAGCATCTGCGCTCATGACATGACTTTCTGTTCGGCCTCAACGGAGGCGCCAGCGACGGACGGATACAGGAGGCGGACCAGGAGGAATCCGAGCGCGCCGCCTGCTAGCTGAGCGAGGACGAATGCGGGGGCGGAAACCGGAGCAATCCCCGCGAAGCTGTCGGTGATGGTGCGCGCGAGGGTGACGGCGGGGTTCGCGAAGCTGGTCGAACTCGTGAACCAGTAGGCGGCCGCGATGTAACCGCCGACGGCGAAGGCGACTCGGTCGGCACGACCCGAGCGGATGGTGCCGAACACCACGAGCAGCAGTCCGACCGTGGCCACGACCTCGCCCAGCCAGAGCCCCGGACCCGACCGGACCTGCGACGACAGCGTCACCGCGTCGAGCCCGAACATCAGATTTGCCACAACCGTGCCGACGAGGCCGCCGACGAACTGAGCCGCCATGAGCACCGCGGCAGTTGGCCAATCGAGGATCCCCAGAGCCTTCTCGACGAGCGTCACCACAGGATTGAACGAGGCTGAGACGGGCTGCAGCGCGACGATGAGCGCCACGAGCGCGGCCCCGGTGGCGATGCTGTTTTCCAGGAGCGCAAGGCCGGTGTCGTGGGGGGAGAGCCGGGCGGCCATGATTCCAGAGCCGACGACGGCGATCACCAGGAACGCCGTGCCCGTCGCCTCCGCGGCGGCGCGCCGAGCGAGGAGGCTCACTTGGCTGTCCCGCCGATGACGGCCGCCAGGTTCTCCAGCGCCTCGGTCCGAGCGCGGTAGTACGCCCAGACGCCCCGCTTCTCCCGATCGAGCAGCCCTGCTTCATGCAGGATCTTCAGGTGGTGGCTGATCGTGGGCTGCGAGAGGTCGAAGGCGTCGTTCAGGTCGCACACGCACGCCTCCCCGCCTTCGTGGGAGGCGACCAGTGACATCAGGCGCAACCGCACCGGATCCCCCAAGGCCTTGAGTACGATCGAGACTTGCTCGGCCACCTCCTCCGAGATTGGCTCGCGCGCAAGCGGCGAACAGCATGCGACTGCCTGAATCGGGGTCAGCTCGAGATTCATAGACACTCGTCAATATTTACGCCTGTCTATGTCTGATGGCAAGGGGCGGCCTTGCTGTTCGATCCGTAAGACCTGTGCCTTCCCGGGCCGTAGGTCTCGCGGCTGCCGTCGGGCAGGGTGACCGCGGCTTCGCTTCGGGGAGGCACGGTGAGGTTGTGGTGGAATTGGTCGTCCACGATCTGCCACGAAACCTCGATCTGTCCGCGAGGCGAGACGAAACGGAAGCTCGCCGAGGTCACCTCCCCGCCGGGAAAAGGCCGCACCTCGAAGCGCTCCCACCCGATGGAGCCGGGCGCCTGGCGCAGCCCCACAAGATATTCGTGGAGGAACCGGATCACCGCGCCCTTGCTGTAGTGGTTGAGCGAGGCATGGGCGTTCCCGTCCTCGTCGACGCCTTCCCAGTCCTCCCAGATGGTCGTTGCACCCCGGTCCAGCATCCCGAGCCAGGACGGTGTGCCGCGCCGGAAGAGCAGTCGGAATGCAAGGTCTGCGCGTCCGTTCTCAGCGAGGGTCGGAAGCAGCGCACCGCTGGAGAGGAAGCCCGTTCCGACGCGGTCGTCGGCCTCGTGGATGAGCTCGACCAGCCGGTCGAAGGCCGCCTCGCGGAGCGACTCGGGGACGAGGCCGAAGGCCAGGGCGCGGACGTAGGCCCCTTGCGTGTCCTCGCCCGTGCGGCCCTCGGCGGTGAGGAACTCCTTCTGCCAGGCGTCCTTTACCGCTGCCGCGATCCGGCCGTACTTCTCCGCGGACGCCCGCTCGCCGAGGAGGCCCGCGATCCGGCTGAGCGTTGACGTGGAGCGGTAGAGGTAGGCGGTTCCGACTTCACCGCGGTCTGCACCCATGTACGCGTAGGGGTTCTCGGCCAGAGGATCTATCAAGGAGCCGTCCGCTCGACGGCGCTTCGGCTCGCACCATTCGCCGTAGTGGAACGGGCCGTCCCAGATGTACCGCTCGTGGGGGAGCGGTACCTCGGAGCGCGAAATCCGCGTCGGGTGTCGGAGCGTCTCGGCGAGGTGGAGGGCGTAGTCGACCCACTGGACCATCGACTCCCAGTTCTCGGTTAGGACCTCCGGATTCCCGTAGGCCTCATAGATCGCCCACGGCACGAGGACCGTGGCGTCGCCCCAGCCGGCCGAGCCTCCCATGGCTCGGGCAGGATTCTCTGGGTGCGCCTTCATGCGCGCCGAATCCGGGGAGAAGGCGGCGGGAAGGCCAGCGTCGGACTGGTCGTCGCGCACGGACTGCAGCCACTTTCGGGAGAAGCCCTCGACGTCATACAGCATGGCCGCGACCGGCGCGAACACCTGATAGTCCCCGGTCCACCCCGAGCGCTCGCGGGTGGGGCAGTCCGTGGGCACGTCGACGATGTTGCCCCGGAAGCTCCACACCGCCGCCTCGTGCAAGCGCTCGAGCTCGGGCGAGCTGCAGCGGAACCATGCACGCAGCTCGAGATCCGAATGAACCACGACGACGGTCAGACTGCCCGGCTCGAGCTCTCGCCCGGGGTGGGTGATCCGCACGTACCGGAAGCCATGGACCGTGTGCCGAGGTTCGAAGACGTCGGGGCCGTCTCCGGCGATGACGACGTCCCTCTGGTGGAACTGGCGGAGGCCGTCCTGGGGCGTCGCCATGTCGAGATGAGCTGTGGTGAGGTCGCCGTCGCTGTCCAGATGCTCCCCGAACTCGAGGACGGTCTCCGATCCAGCCGGCCCGGGATCGCTGACCCTCACCCAGCCCGAGAGATTCTGGCCGGCGTCGAGGATCGACACGCCGTCCCGGAGCCGCCGCAGCGAGGCCGGACGGCGTTCTTCGACGCGGCGCACGGGCGGAGCGGGCGACCACGACGGCGCAGGCGGGGCAACGATGCCGACACGCACCGGAGCCGGGTCCGCCCGGTCGGGGTCGATGCGGAAGTCCGTGGTCTGCCCGCCCATCAGGTCGGCCCTGACAATCTGGCTCGGCAAGGTGACCCAGTCACCCCCGGTGCCCACGGTCATCCCAGCCCCCGCGCCGAGGTCGATCTCCAGCTGGGCGAGTGCCGCCGTCCTGCTTCCCCAGACGTTCCGACGCTGCGCGCCGCTGTTCCTGCCGCGGAACCAGCCGTCCGAGAGGACCACGTCGATCCGGTTCGGGCCCGGCGTAAGGTGCGCTCCGACGTCGTACTGTTGGGCGTACAGCGTCTCGTCGTAGCTCGTCGAACCCGGGGCGAGCTCGAGGTCCCCCACACGGATGCCGTTGATGAACACCTCGTACACGCCCAAGGCGGTGGCGGTGAGCGTGGCCGAGCGGGGAGCGGCCGGGAGCGCGAAGGACTTGCGGAGGATAGAGGCGCCCCGGCTCTCCCGGTTGGCATCCTCTTCGGACTCGGCGGGCGAGATCCACTTGGCAGCGATCATCGGACGGATTTGACCTTCAGGACGATGCACAGGCTTCCGATCAGTGCGAGGGTGGCCCCCGCGAGATAGAGGGCGGTGTAGTTCTTCTCGGCCCCATTCGCACCCAGGACGATGATGAGCGGCGCGATGAGGGGGGCGATGGCGCTCGGGATCCGCTGCGAGAACCCGACGACGGCGAGGTAGCGGCCCGCCTGAGCCCTGTCGGGCAGGACGGCGAACACGATCGCGCCGTCGACCGCGCCGAAGAGGGCGATGGCGGCCTGCATGAGGAGCGCGCCGATCACGAGGGTGACGAACGAGTGGGCGAAGGCCTCGGTGATGCCGCCGCCCACGAACAGCAGGGCGCCGATGAACGTGAACAGCTTGCGGCGCCGCAGCCGGTCCGACAGGAACCCGCCGATGAGCGCGCCGGCGCTCGCAGAGACGACGCCGAGCATTCCGATAATCGCGACCGTGCCAGCCACCTCCTTGACGGGCAGCCCGAGGCGCTGGGCGTAGAAGAAGGTGCCGAATGTGGTGTTGAAGTACAGGCCCATGAAGAAGATGAACCGCCCGAGCCAGTTCCACGCAAAGTCCGGGTACTTCCTGGGGCTGAAGACGTAGCTCGCCAGAAGTGCCTTCACGCTCACTGCACCGTTGTGGACGAGTCCCGCCGAGCTGCCTTCTCGCTTGAACAGCGGGAACAGCACGAGGAATACGAGCCCCACGAGCGCCGGGACCATGAACACCAGCAGGGTGCTCGAGGACACCGCGTAGGCGATGCCGATGCCCAGGACCGGCGCGATCTGGGCCGAGAGGCCGCTGAGCGCGGAGATCTTGCCGCGCTGTTCCTCGGGGATCCGATCGGCCTGGAGGTTCAGGATCGCCTGGCCCGCCGCCGACCAGCCGGACAGGCCGACCACCCAGCCGGCCCCCACGAGGATCACGTTCGGGGCCAGGGCGATGATCAGGAGGCCGAGGAGCCCGATGAGCGCGCCGCCGAACATGAACGGGGTACGGCGGCCAAGGCGCGAGCGGAACCGATCGCTCCACACACCGATGAGCGGGCTCGCAGCAATGGAAATGAACTGCGCGGTCCCTGCGACATAGCCGAGGACTTCCTCATGGCCCGGAGCGAGCTGGGAAATCCGCACCGAGAGCGAATAGGAAAGGGGAACGATGAAGGCCATCGAGACGCCGAAATTCGCCAGCGACATGAGCGTCAGATAGCTGGCGCTCGCCTTCCGGAGAGGCGGCGCCTCAACCGCGGGGACGACGGCGGCCGAGAGCTCCGCCTGCAGTTCGGCTTCAGTGTTGGGCTGCGACATGCTGACTCCTTTGTCTGCTCATTTCTTGCCTGCTCTTTTCTTGCGGTTCGGGCTTGCGTCCGCGGAGCTCCTTCCAGCGCTCCCGGAGGGCGAAGGCGGCGGCCTTCGGGTTGCGGTCTCGCGTGAAGACGCCCTTCTTGTTGCCGCCCACGCGGTGAATTGCTGGGCCGGTGCCGAAATCGGCGAAATTCCAGACGTGTTCGCCGACGAAGGAGGGAATGCAGTCGAAGACGCGGTGATTCATGGCGAGGAAGGCGGTCTGGAATTCTTCGGTCCACGGCATGCTCGTCACCGAATGGAAGCCGGGGATGGTGTCCGCCCCGTATTCGCTCATCATGATGGGCTTGCCGTATTTCGCCGCCCACCCCTGAAGATCGGCCTCGAGGAGCCCCTCCGCGGTCTCGAGGTCGCCCGTGGCCACGTACCAGCCGTAGTAGCGGTTGAGCGAGATGACGTCCACGAGGTCCGCGGTGCGGTCCGTCTCGCACGTGGCGAAGATGACGGTCGTCATGGTGACCGGGCGCGTGGGGTCGAGTTCTCGGGTGAGGCTGATGAGCGGCTCGAAGTACTCTCTGGCTCCTTCCTCGTTGGACGACGGCTCGTTCGCGACGCACCACATCACGACGCTCGGGTGGTTCTTGTCGCGGTCGATGAGCTCGCGGAGGTGCTGGGCGTGCGCGGCCTGAGTCTGGTCGTTGATGGTCTCTGGGGAGAAGGTGGGTCGCGGCGGCTGTCCCGTGAGGCCGGCCTCGACGGCGAGATTGAGGCCGACGGCGGCCGTCTCGTCGATCACGACGATCCCGTGGCGATCGGCGTACTCGAGCACCTCCTCCGCGTAGGGGTAATGCGAGGTGCGGAAGGAATTCGCACCGGTCCAGTCGAGGAGACGGAAATCGTGGACGAGGTAGGCGTTGTCGTGGCCCTTGCCGCGAATGGCGGAATCCTCGTGCTTGCCGAAACCCGTGAAGTAGAACGGCTCGCCGTTGATGAGGAATTGGTCCCCTTCGACGGCAACGGTGCGAATTCCCACGGGGATTTCGTAGACGTCCACGGGGTGGGCCCCGTCGTGGACCTCGATCTCGAGCCGGTACAGGTACGCCGCCCCGGGCCTCCACAGCACCGGTTCCTCGACTCGGAGCGTGCCCGAGTGTCCTTCGCCGGACGCGACCAGCTCTCCCGTCTCGTCCACGAGCCGCACGCTTGCCGGGGCCGGCTCGCTCGTTGCCAACCGGTAGCCCACCAGCCCGGTGCCGCCGTCGAGGTCGGTCGTCACCGTCACGCCCGTGAGGTGCGTGACAGGCGTGCTGTAGAGCCAGACGGAGCGGGCCAGGCCGCCGTAGTTGTAGAAGTCGTGGAAGTAGCTCTGGCGTTCCTTCCCGTCCGCTCCGACAGTCAGCTTCCCGGGCGGGACCGTGATGTTGGTCAGCCGATTGTCGACCGCGACGGTGAGCCGGAACGCCTCCCCCGGGAGCACAACGTCGGTGAGGTCCGCCTCGAAGGGCGTGTAGCCGCCGTCGTGCTTGATGACCAGGGTGTCGTCGACGTAGACGGCGGCAGCGTGCGTGGCGGCGTCGAAGCGGAGGACGATCCGCTCGCCAGCCCAGCCCCGCGGGAGGCGGACGGTGCGCTGATACCAGACGAGGCCCACGTGGTCGTGGATCTCCTGGTCCGCGAACAGGTCGTTGTAGCTGGCCGGGACGGCGGCCTCGAGGTGGGTGTCGAGCCGCGACTTCCACGGCTCCGCGCCGACCTTGGTGTCGAGGGCGAAGGCCCACAGCCCGTCCAGGCTGAACAGGTCGCGGGTCGGGGTGATGAGAGGCTTCAGCATTGAGGTCTCCTGCTAATGCCCGACGGCGGTCAGGGCGCCGGCGCGGGCGACGGAACCGAGCCACGCGAGACTCGGCTTGGGGGTGCGGGCGAACGTCTCGCGGTCGACGCTGATGAGCCCGAAGGTCGGCTCCCAGTGACCCCACTCGTAGTTGTCCAGAAGGCTCCAGTGCAGGTAGCCGCGGACGTCGATGCCGTCGTCGACCGCTTCCGAGACGTGCCGGAGCGCCTCGCTCGTGTAGGCGATCCGTCGGGCGTCGTCGCTGGTGGCGATGCCGTTCTCGGTGATGAGGATCGGGAGGCCGCCGGTGACCTCGGCGGTGTGGCGGAGGGCGATGCCG
>NZ_JBQCGQ010000207.1:0-5761 GCF_051955515.1 Sinomonas sp. | reverse complement strand
CCCCCCCCCCGTTGCCTTTGTAGGTGTATACTACCCGAAAGACCCACACGCGCGCCCCCAACCCCCCCGGTGGCGCGGTCCGGTTGGCGGGGTCCACCCCGTCAAACGGTCACGGCGCAACCTCTGAATCACCGGAAAGGGGGACGGGTGGCCGTCACGCGCAACGACGTCGCCAAGGCCGCGGGAGTCTCCCCCGGCGTCGTCTCCTACGTGCTCAACTCCGGACCCCGGCCCGTGTCCGCGGCGACCCGACAGCGTGTGCTGGAGGCCGTCGTCGCCCTCGGCTACAAGCGGGACGGGCTCGCCCGCTCGCTCAGGACCGGCCGCTCGGACACGCTCGGAGTCATCCTCCCGGACGCCTCGAACCCCTTCTTCGCCGAACTCGCCCGCGCCATCGAGGATTCCGCCTTCCGCGCCGGGAAATCCGTGCTCGTCTGCAACAGCGCCGACGACATCGAACGGGAGCGCTCCTACCTGAAGACCCTCGCCGAACGGCGCGTCGACGGCATCATCCTGGTCAGCGCCTCCGGCGAAGAGGACCTCTCCGACGTCCTCGATCTGAGGATCCCCATCGTCACCATGGACCGCTACCGGGCGGAGACCGCCGTCTCCACCGTCCGCTTCGACAACCGCCACGCCGGCTACGTGGCGAGCAAGCACCTCATCGAGCACGGCCACGAGCTCATCACCATCATCAGCGGCCCACACTCCACGTCCGTCTCGGAGGAGCGCATCTCGGGCTATCTGCAGGCCCTCGCCGAAGCCGGGCTGGAGCCCCTCCCCGTGGAGGCCGCTCGCTTCACCTTCTCGGGCGGCTATGAGGCCATGACTGCCTGCTTGAAGCTCAAGACAGTTCCCACCGCCGCCGTCTGCTCCTCGGATGTCCAAGCCATCGGCGCCCTCGCGGCCCTGGCAGACGACGGCGGGCACGCGCCCGCCCGCATGGCGCTGGTTTCCATCGACGGAACGCGACTCGCAAGATTCACACGACCCGTCCTCACGGCCGTGCGCCAGCCCGTGGAAGTCATGGCCGACCTCGCAGTCCGCACGGCGATAGAACCCGACGGCGAAATCCACCGCACGCTCCAAGGAGAACTCGTGGCGGGCGGAACCTGCGGCTGCCGCCCATGAGCACGATCGACGCGCACCACCACTTTTGGCGAACGGCCGTCCAGGATCAGCCGTGGCGGGCGCCCGAGCATAGGGCCCTCGAGCGCGACTTCCTCCCTCTGGATCTTGCGCCCGAGCTAGCCGCTGCCGGTGTTGAACGCACCGTGCTGGTCCAATCTGTCGACGAAGCTGCGGAGAACGTGCGGCTTGCCCGCTATGCCAAGGAACCGCACGTCGCGGGCGTCGTCGCCTGGGCCCCTCTTCGCGAGCCCCGCGAGGCTTTCGCCGAGCTGGATTCGTTCCCCGGGCAGAAGCTCTGCGGCGTCCGATGCCTCGTCGCCGATGACCCACTCGAATGGCTCACGGCGCCGCAGTCGCTGGCCCTGTTCCGCGAACTGGCAGCGCGGTCCCTGACGTGGGATGTCGTGCCGATCACCGGGCAGCAGACGCGGCAGGTCGTGGCTTTGGCGAGGGCGGTGCCCGAGCTGACGATCATCGTCGACCATCTCGGGCGGCCTCCGATCGAGGCGCAGGGCTGGGAGCCGTGGGCGAGCAACGTCGTCGCCCTCGCGGCGAATCCCAATGTCGCGATGAAGGTGTCGGTAGGCATGGATGCCCTGACGAAGAGCGAACACTGGGAGGCGGAACGGCTCGAGCGGTACGTGGGACACGTCGTCGACCACTTCGGCGCGTCGCGGCTCATGCTTGCCGGCAATTGGCCGGTCGTCCTGCTGAGGACCAGTTATCAGCAGGCATGGAGGGACCTGCGCCAGCTGGCGGAGCACCATGTCCCAAGCCACGACGACCGGCTCGACGTTCTCGGCCGAACCGCCCAGCGCCTCTACCGGCTTGGTACTACCGCCCCTGAGTAGGCTTCCGGCTCTCGAGGAGGTGCTCGAAGAGCACCTTGTCCGGCTGATCGGGCCGGTCGGCCATGCGCCGCCGCAGCCCGTCCTTCACGTCCTCGTCCAGCACCGGGTCGACAAGCAGGGCGGACAGGATCTCGCGGGCCTGGTCCGCGATCGACACGTCCTCGAGGACGTTCAGCTCAGCCATGAGATGAAGATAGAGCTTGCGACCCTCGCTATCCAATGAATGACACGCCGTGTCTCACTTGCCCCGTCACCTCCGCAGGGTCCCCGCCGGTCCCTCACCCTTCGTCCCCGGCTTTAAGCCTCAACCCGCGGCGAGTCGGTCAGACCAGCGGCGACTCGCGCCGTCGTCGCCATGAGAGCTGGGGAGGCCGACGCCACACCCTGCAAACGTGACGGCGCAACGAGGAGCGTGCCACCGGAGCGCGACACCACAGCCTCTTGCCAGTGACACCATTATGGTGTCATGATGACGTCATGGATCTTGAGCGCTACGTCGCCGACCTTCGGTCCCAGCTCGCCGCCTCGCTGGAGGCTCGGGGGGAAGAGGCCCGCGGGCTGGCCGAGCAGCTGAGCTTCGGGCTCGAGTCGGCCGCGCGGCTCGCGCTTCTCGAAGCGCTCAGCGACGCGGCGAGCGAGATCACGCGCGAGCTGGCTCCCGGGTCGGTTGACGTGCGTCTCCGGGGTCGCGACCCGGAGTTCGTGGTGTCACCGCCCCCGGCGGCCGAGTTCGCTGACACCACTACGACACCGTCGCACACCGCGCCGGCCGAGACGGGAAACGACGAGGGCCTGGCGAGCGCCGATGCCTTCGACGACACCGTCACCTCCCGCACCACCCTGCGCCTGCCGGATCAGCTGAAGGCCCGCGTCGAACGGGCCGCCGCGCAGGATGGGCTCTCCCTCAACGCCTGGCTGGTCCGCGCCATCGCGGCCGCCCTCGAACCCAAGAGCCGCCGCTCCGCGCAGCGTGAGACGCGCTCCGGAGACAGTTTCACCGGCTGGGTCAGCTAGCCCCCACCGGCACCATCCACAGCAGTCCCGTCAGCACCGGGGCTGATCCGTCCTGCCCACAAGGAGGTCCCCCATGCCCCGATACGAAGCAATCGGCCCGATTGACGCCGCCATCGACCTGGGCGTCGGCCACGTCGAAGTGATCGCTTCCGACCGCCCCGAAGTTTTCGCCGAGGTGGTCCCGACGAACCCGGGCCGCAGCGGCGACGTGTCGCTCGCCGAAGAGGCCGCCATCTCGTTCGAGGCCGAAAGGCTTCGCGTCCGGCTGCCGCGCCGGCGCAATCTGTTCGGCCCGAGCGACTCGGTTGACGTCCGCATTGAGCTGCCCCGCGGCTCGCGGGTCGACGTCGAAAGCGCCTACGGCTCGGTCCGCACCCGCGGCGAGCTTGGCGAGTGCAGCATCACCGCCAAATACGGGACCGTCACCGGCGACACGATCCACGGCCTCGTGCTCGTCTCGCCCTACGGAACCGTGGACATCGAGCACGTGGCCGGACGCCTCGATGCGAACCTCGGTCACGGCCAGGTGCGGATCGGCCGCATCGATGGCGAGGCGCGGTTGCGCGGCTCCCACGGCACCATCGACGTGGGCACCACGGCGGGCCCCGTCGAGGTCACCACCTCTGGGCCTCTCACCATAGACCGAGCGCTCGACGACGTCACCGCCAAGAGCGCGCACGGCGCCATCCGCGTGCGCGAGGTCAACGGCGGCTCGATCCGCCTCGAGAACGGCTATGCCGAAGTGGAGGTCGGGGTGCCCGCAGGCGTTGCCGCCTGGCTCGACGCTGCATCACTGCACGGCGCCGTCCGCAATGAACTGACTTCAGACCCGGAGGCTGCGTCTAGCGGCCGCACGGTCGAACTCCGCCTGCGCTCCACCTGGGCCGACGTCGTCGTCCGTCGCGCGGGCTCCCGCATGAGAAGGGAACCAATGTCATGACCACTGCAATCGTGGCCCGCGGGATCACCAAGCGCTATCGCGGGCAAACCGTGCTCGACGGCGTAGACCTCACCGTCGACGCCGGCACCGTCCTAGCGCTGCTCGGCCCGAACGGGGCGGGCAAGACCACGGCGGTCCACATTCTTTCGACCCTCGTCCGGCCAGACGGGGGAACCGCGACGATCGCCGGCCATGACTTGCTCCGGGACCCGCAGGGGGTTCGGAGCGCCATTGGGCTCACCGGTCAGTTCGCCGCCGTCGACGGCCTGCTCACCGGCGAGGAGAACCTTCGCCTCATGGCCAACCTCCGCCACCTCGGCCCCCGCGCCGGTCGCCGGCGGGTCGCCGAGCTGCTCGATCGATTCGACCTGACGGACGCCGCGCGCAAGCCGCTCATCACCTACTCGGGCGGGATGAAGCGCCGCCTCGACCTCGCGATGACGCTCGTCGGAACGCCGCAGATCGTGTTCCTCGACGAGCCCACCACGGGCCTCGATCCGCGGAGCCGCCAGACCATGTGGGAGATCGTCCGCGAGCTGCTCGATGACGGCGTCACCATCTTCCTGACGACCCAGTACCTCGAGGAGGCCGACCGCGTGGCCGATCGCGTCGTCGTGCTCGACCAGGGGCGCATTGTCGGCGAGGGCACCCCCTCAGAGCTCAAGGCGCGGGTCGGCACGGAGGTGCTTGTCGTCACGGATCGGGACGGGACGGCGCGGCCCGAGATCCCCATCGACGGAACTGTCGGAGGGCTCCGTCGGGTGCTTGACGAGCTCGACGGCGATCAGCTCGCCACCGCGAGCCTGCGCGCGCCGAGCCTCGACGACGTCTTCTTTGCGCTCACCGGCAACCCGCCGTCGTCGTCCCCAGAATCCCCATCCACCGCAGCCGCCCCCGCGACCGCCTCCACCCGGGAGGAATCATGACCACCATCGCCGCCGATTCGGCGACAATGTTCCGCCGCAATCTTCTTCACATGATGCGCTACCCGGGGCTCACGGTCTTCGTGATCGGGATCCCAGTGCTGCTCCTGCTGCTGTTCGTCTACGTCTTCGGCGGCACCCTCGGCGCCGGGCTGCCCGGCGGTGGCGAGGGCGCGAGCCAGCAGTACCTCGCGTATGTAGTGCCGGGCATCCTCCTGATCGGCGTGGCCGGGATTGCGAACGGGGCCTCGATCGGCATCGCCCAGGACATGACGGAGGGGATCGTGGCCCGCTTCCGCTCGATGGCGATCTCGCGGGCGGCCGTCCTCAACGGCCATGTTCTCGGCAACACCGTGCAGGGGCTCCTGTGCCTCGCGATCGTTCTGGGCGTCGGGCTGCTCATGGGGTTCCGCCCGGCGGCCGGGCCGCTCGCGTGGCTCGCGCTCACGGCCTTCCTGGCGCTGGTGTGCTATTCGGTGTCATGGGTCGCCGTCGCGATGGGCATGAGCAGCAAGACCGTCGAAGCCGCGAGCAACTGGCCCATGATCTTCACGCTCCTGCCGTTCCTCGGCAGCGGCTTCGTCCCGACCGCCTCGATGCCGGGCTGGCTGCAGTGGTTTGCCGACGCGCAACCGTTCACGCCGTTCATCGAGACCGCGCGCGACCTGCTCGCCGGGCGCGCACCGAGCTCGGGCGACGGCTGGTGGTCGCTGATCTGGTGCGCGGTGTTCATCGCTCTCGGCTACGCGTGGGCCGGGAGGCTCTACGAGCGCAAGTCGGTGTAGATTCGAGAGAAGCCCCAGAACGCCGAGAGGCAATCATGAACGCAGCCAACGACGGCAGCCACGCAAGCTGCTGCGCTCCGCAACGCCCGAGCGGCGGCGCCGTGCCCCTTCAGCTCA
>NZ_JBQCGQ010000206.1:0-5947 GCF_051955515.1 Sinomonas sp. | reverse complement strand
CTCCGGCTCGTCGAACACGGTCTACGTGGATTCGGCCGCGGGCATCGGCGAGGGCGCCCGCACGGGCCTGGCCTCGGTGGTGACGGGAGCCCTGTTCCTGGGCTCGATGTTCCTCACGCCGCTCACCAGCGTGGTGCCCCTTGAGGTCGCGTCGTCGGCGCTCGTGGTGGTCGGCACGATGATGGCCGGGCAGATCCGCGAGATCAACTTCCGCAAGTTCGACGTCGCACTGCCCTCGTTCCTGACGATCGTGACGATGCCCCTGACCTACTCGATCGCGAACGGCATCGGCGCCGGCTTCGTGACGTGGGTCCTCGTCCGGGCTTCGAGCGGGAAGGCGCGGAAGATCCATCCGCTCATGTGGGTGGTCGCGGCCGGGTTCATCGTGTACTTCGTCCGCGGGCCGCTGGGTCACCTCATCGGGGCGGCTGGCTAACGGGCTGGACCCGACCACAAAGACCGCGCCCGCGGGATCCCGGATGTGACGCTCCGGGGCCCCGCGGGCGCACCATTGACTTACTTCATGCAAGAAGGGGGAGCCAATGATCGAGCTCCTGAACGAGCTGCCGGGATGGCAGCGCGCGGCGAACCGAGGGCGGTGCGCCATCGCGACCGTCGTCGCCGCGAGCGGTTCCGTGCCGCGCCCCGTCGGCACCTCGATGCTCATCGCCAAGCCCGAAAGCCCCGACGACTCTCCGGCCGTTCTCGGCAGCCTCTCCGGCGGCTGCGTTGAGGGCGCGGTTGTCGCCGCGGCGCTCGACACCCTGGACGACGGCGCCGCGCGCCTCGAGCGTTTCGGCTACAGCCGCGAGGACGCGTTCGCCGTCGGGCTGACGTGCGGCGGCGAACTCGAGGTGCACCTCCAGGTTCTCGCGTCCGACGCCGTAGCGAGCCTGACCGCGCAGCCGGCGTTCGCCGTCGTCCGTCGTCTTGCGGAGGTGGGGAAGAGTGCGGACGACGACGCCGCCCGCCCCGTGCTCCTCGCCTCGCCTCCGTCAGGGGTCGCCGAGCTGGCGTTGGCCCTCGCTCCGCTCTTCCCCGGGGAAGCGGGTGCTGACCGGGCCGCCGCGCTCGTGGCGCCAGTGCTCGCTCAGGGGCTGTCCGCCGTCGTGCCCGTGGAACCGGCGGGAGGCTGCGGCGCGATGCCGGAGCCCGGTCCCGTGCGGCTCCTCGTCGAGAGCCGCCTGCCCGCCCCGCGGTTCCTCGTGGTCGGCGCGAACGACTTCGGTGCGGCGCTCATCCCGGCCGCGAAGCTCCTCGGCTACCGGGTGACCCTTGTGGACGCGCGGCCCGCGTTCGCTCGGCAGGACCGCTTCGCAGTCGCGGATGAGATCGCCGTCGCGTGGCCGCATGAGTACGTGGCCGCGGAGGCCGGAGCCGGGCGGCTCGACGCGCGCACGGTCGTGTGCGTGCTGAGCCACGACCCCAAGTTCGACCTCCCGCTCCTCGACGCCGCCCTCCGCCTCGACGTCGCCTACGTCGGGGCGATGGGGTCGCGCCGGAGCCATGGGCAGCGGATCGCGGCGCTCCTCGAGGCCGGCCACGGGCCCCTCGATCTCGCGCGGCTGCACTCGCCGATCGGCCTGGACCTCTGCGCCGTCACTCCGGCCGAGGTCGCGGTCTCGATCCTGGCCGAGGTCGTCTCCTCCCGGGCGCCGGGCGCGAGCGCGGCTCCGCTCAGGGCCCGGCTGGGCCGGATTCACCGTACCGAGGAGGCCCCCGCATGGACCTGAACACCGTCGAGGCCCTCGTCCCGACCGCCGACCCCGCCGAGTGGCGCGAGGGCGACGCGTGGCTCGCGGGCGGCACTGTCCTCTTCTCCTACGGGAGCCAGACCCTGCGTCGCCTGCTCGATCTCACCTCAGCGGGCTGGGAGCCGATCGAGGAGGACGACGACGGCATCACCTTGGCCGCGACCTGCACCATTGCGCGGCTCTGGGACGCCGGGGACCCGGCGGGGGCGATCGTGCAGCGCTGGCCGGGACTCGCCGTCGCGCGCTCGTGCTGCGACGCGTTTGTGGCGTCTTTCAAGATCTGGAATCTCTCGACGGTCGGCGGCAACATCGCGACGTCGCTCCCGGCCGGCCCCATGACCTCGCTGTGCGCGGGACTCGACGGCGTCGCGACACTGTGGGGCACCGCCGGCGCCCGCGAGGTGCCCGTGGCCGAGCTCGTGACCGGCGACGGCCGCAACGCCCTCGAGCCCGGCGAGCTCATCCGCTCGATCCGCCTCCCCGCCCACGCGCTGCACGCCCGCACGGCCTTCCGGCGGCTCTCCCTGAGCAACTTGGGCCGTTCCGGCGTGCTGCTCATCGGACGGCGCGATCCCGACGGGGGCTTCGCGCTCACCGTGACGGCCTCGACGAAGCGGCCCGTGCAGTTGCGCTTCAGCTCCGCAGAGCTTCCCTCGGCGGTGGGCCTCGCCTCCGCCCTCGACACCGCGATCCCCGCGGAGCTCTACCACGACGACCTCCACGGCCTGCCCGCGTGGCGCCGGGACATGACCTACCGGCTCGCCGAGGACCTCCGACTCGAGCTGTGCGAACAGGAAGGGGCCTGACATGGCCATCGAGATCAACGGCGCCCGCGCCGAGGAGGCGCCGCGCCCGGGCCAGTGCCTGCGCACCTTCCTGCGCGAACAGGGGGCCCTCGGCGTCAAGAAGGGCTGCGACGCCGGCGACTGCGGGGCGTGCACGGTCCACGTTGACGGCGTGCCCGTCCACTCCTGCATCTACCCAGCCCAGCGGGCCGAGGGCCATTCGGTCACGACGATCGAGGGGCTCGCGGCGACGTGCTCCGGTGGAGAGTCCGGCGAACTCCATCCCATGCAGCGCCAGTTCGTCGAGGCGCAGGGCTTCCAGTGCGGCTTCTGCACCGCGGGAATGGTCATGACCGCAGCGACGTTCGACGGCGCACAGCTCGCCAACCTGCCCCGGAACCTCAAGGGAAACCTATGCCGCTGCACGGGCTACGCCGCGATCGAGACTGCGGTTTCGGGAGCCGGTCAGGGGGGCCCCGCGGACGGGCGGATGGGGGAGGACGTGCCGGCGCTCGCGGGCCGGCGGATCGTGTCGGGTACAGAAAGGTACACCCTGGACGTCACCGAGGCAGAAGTGCCCGGCGGCCAGAAGGCACTCCTGCACCTCAAGCTCGTCCGGTCGCCGCACTCCCACGCGCGCGTCCTGTCCGTCGACACCTCGGCCGCGCTCGCGATGCCGGGCGTCGTCGCGGTCTTCACCCCCGACGACGATCCCGGCGTCCTGTACTCGACCGCCCAGCACGAGCTCGTCGAGGACGACCCGGACGACACCCGGCTGTTCGACACCGTGGTCCGCTTCCGCGGGCAGCGCGTGGCCGCCGTGGTCGCGGAGACGGTCGCCGCGGCGGAAGCGGGGGTGCGGGCCGTCGTCGTCGACTACGAGGTCTTGCCCGCCGTTCTCGGCCCGGAAGAGGCGCTCGCCCCCGGCGCCCCGCTCGTGCACGGCGAGAAGGACCTCGAGACTTCGCGGATCGCCGACCCGGCCAGGAACGTCGTCGCGGAGCTGCATTCGGAGATCGGGGACGTGGAGGCCGCGCTCGCCGCCGCTGACTATGTCTACGAGGACACCTTCCGCACGCACCGCGTCCAGCACATGGCACTGGAGACGCACTGCTCCATCGCCTGGACCGAGGGCGACCCGCTCGGCGGCCCGGGCGTCCTCGCGGTGCGATCCTCCACGCAGGTTCCCTTCCTCGCCCGGCGGACGCTCTCGCGAATCTTCGGGCTGCCGCTCGACCGCGTCCGCGTGGTCACCGGAAGGGTGGGCGGCGGGTTCGGCGGCAAGCAGGAGGTCCTCACCGAGGACGTCACTGCTCTGGCAGCGCTCCGGCTGGGGCGTCCCGTGCAGCTCGAGCTGACGCGCTCGGAGCAGTTCCAGGCCACCACGACGCGCCACCCGTTCACGATCCGCCTGCGCGCAGGCGCGAAGCGCGACGGGACGTTCACCGCGCTCGCGCTCGACGTCGTGACCGACACCGGTGCGTATGGGAACCACGCCCCGGGCGTGATGTTCCACGGCTGCAACGAGTCCGTGAGCGTCTACCGGTGCGCGAACAAGAAGATCGACGCGCGGGCCGTGTACACCCACACCGTGCCGGCGGGGGCCTTCCGGGGGTATGGCCTGAGCCAGATGATCTTCGCCGTCGAATCCGCCGTGGACGAGCTCGCGGCCGGGATCGGCATGGACCCTCTGCAGTTCCGGCGGCGCAACATGGTCCACCGCGGGGATCCGATGATCGCCTCGCACCCGGAGCCCGAACCCGACGTCCTGTACGGGAGCTACGGGCTGGACCAGTGCGTCCGCCTTGTGACGAAGGCCCTCAAGCGGGGCAGGGAGCGCGAGCGCACGTTCGGGGTCTCGGAACTCGGGCCGGAATGGCTCATCGGCGAGGGCTCGGCGCTCTCGATGATCGACACCGTGCCTCCGCGCGGGCACTACGCACACTCACGAATGGCTCTCCTCCCGGATGGCCGCTTCGGCCTCGATGTGGGAACGGCCGAGTTCGGCAACGGCACGAGCACTGTCCACGCTCAGCTCGCCGCGACCGCGCTCGCGGCCGGAGCCTCGGACATCGTGCTCCGCAACGCGGACACCGCGCGCACGGACCACGACACCGGCGCGTTCGGCTCCACCGGGACGGTCGTCGCAGGCAAGGCGACGCTCGCAGCCGCCGAGGAGCTTGCCCGCACGATCCTGGCCTTCGCCGCCGAGGTGACCGGGGTTGAGGCGGCCGATTGCGCGCTGGTGCCCGGCGCCGTCGTCTGTTCCGGAGAGCGCGTGTCGCTCGCCGAACTGGCGGCCGCCGCGTCCGAGCGCGGGGTCGAGCTCACTGCCGAGGGCCGGTGGGGCGGCACGCCGCGTTCGGTTGCGTTCAACGTGCACGGCTTCAGGGTGGCTGTCCACCGGGGCACAGGTGAGCTCCAGATCCTGCAGAGCGTGCAGGCGGCGGACGCGGGCGTCGTCGTCAATCCCCGGCAGTGCCGCGGCCAAGTCGAGGGCGGCATCGCGCAGGCGCTCGGCGCGGCGCTGTGGGAGGAGGTGCGGCTTGACGAGTCCGGGAGGGTGACCACGGACATCCTCCGGCAGTACCACGTCCCCACGTTCGCCGACATCCCGCGGAGCGAGGTGTACTTCGCCGAAACCTCGGACTCCACCGGCCCGCTCGGCGCAAAGTCCATGAGCGAAAGCCCCTTCAACCCCGTGGCGCCCGCGCTCGCGAACGCCTTGCGTGCCGCGACGGGCCTGCGGTTCGCCGAGCTGCCTGTGACACGCGATCGGATCTATCTGGCGCTCAAGGAAGCTGGGCTGGCGTTGCCGACGCGGCCGCTTCCGGCGCCCGAGCCGACTGCCAGCGGGCTCCTGTCCGGTTGATCCTTCCCAATCGGAACGGAACGCGGCGTGTTGGGCCAGACGGCCGTGTCGCGAGGCAAGAACCGGACCCGAACACGAGGACCCCTTGACCCTACGGGCCCCTGCCTCTTAGAATTTCATATATCAGAAAGAATTTTCCACTTTACGAAAAGAATACTGTACGAAAGCAGTAGCCCAGAAAGGGGAGGAAGATGCCCGCACACGAGAACGTCCAGCTTGAACCCGCGCAGGAGGCGCCCGCCGTCGAGCGCTACATCCCCCGCGAGTGGACCACTGATCCCGATTTCGCCATCCGCTCCGACCGCCACGACGCCAAGCGCGACTGGTTCGGACGGATGCTCGGCTGGTTGGCCGTTCGCTGACCAGCACGCGCGAAGGGCCCCGACGTTCAACGTCGGGGCCCTCATTGTTTGCGCCGTCAGCTTTGCAGGGTTCAGAACCTGCAAAGCTGACGGCGCCACGGGATTATTCCACGGGGCTCGCGGCCGGGCCGGCCTTGACCTCGAGGACGCGGTACTTCACCATGGCCTGCAGCG
>NZ_JBQCGQ010000205.1:0-22314 GCF_051955515.1 Sinomonas sp. | reverse complement strand
CGGGATCATCCTGACCAACGACGCTGACCTGGCGAAGAAGATCAACTCGGCCGTGTTCCCGGGCCAGCAGGGCGGCCCGCTCGAGCACGTGATCGCGGGCAAGGCGATCGCGTTCAAGATCGCCGCCTCCGAGGAGTTCCGCGAGCGGATGGAGCGCGTCCTGGCGGGGGCGAAGATCATCGCCGAGCGGCTCACGGCCGAGGACGTGAAGGCCAAAGGCATCGGCGTCGTCTCCGGCGGCACCGATGTGCACCTGGTGCTGGTCGACCTGCGCAACGCGGACCTGGACGGCCAGCAGGCCGAGGACCGGCTCGCCGCCATCGAGATCACGGTCAACCGCAACGCGGTCCCGTTCGATCCCCGACCGCCGATGGTCACTTCCGGCCTGCGGATCGGCACCCCGGCGCTGGCGACCCGCGGCTTCGGCGAGGCGGCGTTCCGCGAGGTCGCGGACGTCATCGCCGAGGCCCTCATCGCCGGTCCCGAGGCGGACCTGAGCCCGCTCAAGGCCCGCGTCGAGGCCCTGGCCACCGCCCACCCGCTCTACCCGGGCGTCGCCAACCTCGCCTAGCGCGCCCACCAACCAGGAAGGATCCCGACATGGCCGTCGGCGTCTTCGAACTCTTCTCCGTGGGCATCGGCCCCTCGAGCTCCCACACGGTGGGGCCGATGCGGGCCGGGGCCGTGTTCGCGCGCGAGCTGCGCGAGCGCGGACTGCTCGAATCGGCCGCGTCGCTGCGAGTGGACCTCTACGGGTCGCTCGCGGCGACCGGCCGCGGCCACGGGACGTTCACGGCCGTGCTCCTCGGTCTCGAGGGCTTCGAGCCCGAGGAGATCCTCCCCGAGCAGGTCGAGGAGCGCCTCGCCTCGATCGCGGCGACGGGCAGGCTCAACCTCGCCGGCGCCCTCGAGCTTGAGTACGGGGTGGAGGACATGGTCCTGCACCCGCTCACCGTCCTGCCCCGGCACACCAACGGGATGAGGTTCCAGGTCTACGGGCCGGAGCCCGAAGGAGACACAGCCGGAGCGACCCTCCACGAGGCGACGTTCTTCTCGGTGGGCGGCGGCTTCATCGTCCGCGAGGGCGAGGAGCAGACCGCGCAGCAGGAGCTCGAGGAGTCCAAGAAGGAGCTCCCGCTGCCGTTCCGCACCGCGGCCGAGCTCCTGGGGCGCTGCGCCTCCAAGGGCCTGGCGATCAGCGACATCATGCTCATCAACGAGAAGGCCTCGCGCAGCGAGGAGGAGATCAGGGCGGGGCTCCTGCATATCTGGGAGGTCATGGAGGCCTGCGTCGAATCCAGCCTCAAGCGCGAGGGGCTCCTCCCCGGCGGACTGAAGGTCCGCCGTCGTGCGCCTGACTGGCACGAGCGCCTCCTGAAGGAGGACAAGGACCGGGACCCCAAGTACTGGCAGGAATGGGTGAACCTCATCGCTCTGGCGGTGAACGAGGAGAACGCCTCCGGCGGGCGGGTCGTCACCGCGCCGACCAACGGCGCCGCCGGGATCATCCCCGCAGTGCTGTACTACGCGCTCAACTACGCCCCGGGCATGGAGAACGCCACGCAGAAGGACCGGGACGACGTCGTCGTCCGCTTCCTGCTCGCCGCCGGCGCCGTCGGGGTGCTCTACAAGGAGCAGGCCTCGATCTCGGGCGCCGAGGTGGGCTGCCAGGGGGAGGTCGGATCGGCGTCGTCCATGGCCGCCGCGGGGCTGGCCGAGGTCCTCGGCGGCACCCCCGCCCAAGTCGAGAACGCGGCCGAGATCGCCATGGAGCACAACCTCGGCCTCACCTGCGACCCCATCGGCGGGCTCGTGCAGGTGCCCTGCATCGAAAGGAACGCCATCGCCGCGGCCAAGGCGATCAACGCCGCGAAGATGGCGCTCTGGGGCGACGGCTCGCACCGCGTCTCCCTGGACGAGGTGATCGTGACCATGCGCGAGACCGGCAAGGACATGAGCAGCAAGTACAAGGAGACCGCGATGGGCGGCCTCGCCGTCAACGTGGTGGAGTGCTAATTTCAGGCTTTCGCGTGCTGTCCCTCGGCGATCTCCTCGAGCATCTTCGAGCAGAACGCCTCGAGGTCGTCCGGCTTGCGGGACGTCGTGAGGCCGCGATCGGTCACCACCTCGCGGTCCACCCAGTTCGCGCCTGCGTTCTTGAGGTCCGTCTGGAGCGAGGGGTATGACGTCATTTCGCGCCCCCTAACGGCGCCGGCCTCGATGAGGATCCACGGCCCGTGGCAGATGGCGGCGATGGGCTTGCCCGCATCCACGAAGGCCTTCACGAACTCGATGCCCTTCTGCTCGAGGCGCATCTTGTCCGCATTCACGGTGCCGCCGGGGAGCACGAGCGCGTCGAAGTCGTTGGGGTCGGCCTGATCCAGGGTGACGTCCACGGGGAACGACTCGCCGTGATCCCAGTCGCCCTTCATGGCCTGGATCTGCCCCTCTTGGGGTGAGACGAGCGCCGGATCGCCGCCAGCTTCCTGAACCGCCTTCCACGGCTCGGTCAGCTCGACCTGCTCCACACCGCTGGTCAGAAGGAACGCGACTTTCTTGCCTTTGATGTTGTTCGCCATATCCCGTCGCTACCCACTCGGCGCGCGGCAAACCGCCGACCCGCCGACGACTACACTGGCCTAGGCCCCCCGAGACCTGACCGAAGGGAAGCACCCCACGTTGAGCAGCTTCACCGCGCGCTTCGCCAACCCGGACGAGATCGAGCACTGGGACAAGCACGTCACCGCCAACCCCAATGGCGGGAACCTGCTTCAATCCGCCGCCTTCGCCGCGGTCAAGCAGAATTTCGGATGGGACGTCCGCTACCTCGTGCTCGAAGGCGGAGAAGCCCCGAGCTACAACCTGATCCTCGAGAAGTCGTTCCCCGTGCTCGGCCGCCTCTGGTACCTGATCAAGGGCCCGGATGTCGCTTCCGTCGAGGACGTGCCGCCCGCGCTCGAGGCCCTGAAGGAGCTCTCCGAGCGCGAGCGGCTGCGGGTGTTCGCTATCAAGATCGAGCCGGACATCGTCGACTCCGAGGAGGCCCGTTCGGTCCTCTCCGGGGCGGGGCTCGTCAAGACCTTCAACCTCCAGCCCAACGACTCCACGGCCATCCTGGACATCACGCCGGATCCGGGCCCCCTCCTTCGCACGCTGCATTCGCGGGGCCGCAACGCGATCCGCCGCGCGCAGCGGGAGGGCGTCGAGGTCGAGGTTGCCGAGCCGACCCTTGAGAACTACCGGACCATGCACTCGCTCATGACTGGGACGCTGACCACGAAGTCGCGCAGCGGCGCCCAGGTCCGCAGCTTCGAGTACTACCGCCAGTTCTGGACGGAGTTCACGTCGCGGGGCCAGGGCCGCCTCTACTTCGTCTACGAGAACGGGCGGCCGTCCGTCGGCGCATTCGTGATCAATTACGGGCGCAAGGCCACCTACAAGGACGGCGGGTCCCTCCAGAACCGGTCCCAGTACGGCGACTCGCACCTCGTCCAGTGGACCGCGATCGAGGACATGAAGGCGCTCGGCTGCACCGAGTACGACTTCTGCGGGACCCCGCCGGCGGACAAGCTCAAGGACACCTCGCACCCCTTCCACGGCCTCGGCCTGTTCAAGACGTCCTTCACCAAGTCGGTCACCGACTTCGTGGGAGTGTGGGACTACGTGGTGGACAGCTCGCGCTACACGGCATGGACGACGGCGGGCGAGCGGCTTGCGCGGCGAGTGTACACGCGGCGCACGGGCCAGCAGTTCTATTAGGCCCGGACTTCCACAAAGGAGCGGCACATGGGAGAAGAGGAGCCCCGCACCCAGCCGATGCCTCCGATTCCGCCCGCTCAGGCACGGGCGAACGCCGCCGCGGTGCGGATGCTGCGTCGGCTCATCACGGGGGACAGCCCGCCGACGGCCCCGCTCTCGATCGTGGACCGTCTGGCCGGCAGCCCGTACGCGAACCCGCGGATCCAAGTCGGCGGCGTAGACGAGTCCGCGCGCAGGACCCTGGATTTCGCGCTGCTGCTCGCCGAGACGATGTTCCGCTACGGCGCCGGCGCCCTTGAGGTCGAGGCCTCGATGATCGCCGTGACGGCGGCCCTGGGGCTCCAGCACATCGAGGTGGACATCACCAACCAGTCGGTGGCCATCAACTATGCCCCGCGGGACCAGACCCCGATCCAGCTCCTCCGCGTGGTGCGGTCCTGGACGAGCAACTACGCGGGACTCGCGCTCGTGCACCAGCTGGTGAGCGAGATCGCGGCGGGCGGTGTGGCCAGAGACGAGGCCACGCGCCGCCTCCAGGCCATCACGAAGCGCACCAAGCCCTTCCCGAAATGGGCGGTCACGGCGGCCTATTCGCTCTTCGCCGCCCTGTTCGTCGGCGTCCTGGGCGGCGGCCTCACGGCCTCGCTCATCGCGTTCCTCAGCAACCTTGGCGTCTCGCTCGTGGGCCGCGCGATGGCCCGATGGCGGTTCCCGGACTTCTTCTCGACCCTCGCGAGCGCGTTCCTCGTCACACTCATCGCGCTCCTCGTGTTCTGGGCGCAGGTTCCGATTGCCCCGGCGATCGTGGTCGTCGGAGGGATCCTGCTGCTGCTCCCGACCGCGCGTCTGGTCTCGGCCACCCAGGACGCCATCAACGGCTTCCCCGTAACCGCCGCTGGGCGCTACCTGTCGGCGTTCCTCACGTTCGCGGCGCTCGTTGCGGGCATTGCCGTCGCCTCCCTCGCCGCAGAGCTCCTGGGCGTCACCCGCATCGACGTGACCCAGACGTTCCCGGCCGCGTACCCGTACTGGGTCCAGGTGCTCCTCATCGGGGGCGCGGTCGCGGCGATCGCCATCACCGAGCAGACCTCGCGGCGGCTGGTGATCCCGACGGCGCTCGTGGGCATCGTCGGCTACCTCGCCTTGACCGGCGCGCAGCTCCTCGGCGTCGGCGACCGGATCTCGCCAGCCGTGAGCGCCGTGGTCATCGGCTTTCTCGCCCGGATCGTGGCGCTGCGGATGGGGGCGCCGCAGCTCGTCGTCGCCGTGCCCGCCGCGCTCATCCTGCTCCCCGGGCTGACGATCTTCCGCTCGATGTACGTCGCGACCCTCGACGCCGCCCAGCTCTCAGCCGGCGCGGGCGGGATGCTCACCGCGATGGCCATCATCTTGGGCGCCGCAGCGGGCATCGTCCTCGGCGACAATCTGGGCCGCCCGTTCACCCGCAGCGTCGCCTCCGTGGAGCGCCGGCGCCGCTGGATGCGGCGCTAGATCTGGCCGGGAGACTACCGCTTCAGATCTGCCCTACGGGCAGTTTCTTCTCTTCCTGGAACTGGTCCTCCGCGCGACCGTGCGCCCAGTAGCCCGAGAGGGAGAGCTTCTCGCGGGGGAGGCCGCGCTCCTTGAAGATGGCCCGGAGTTCCTTCATGGCGCCCCGCTCGCCGTGGGCGAAGACGTTCGGTGTCCCCGGAAGCCACTCGGCCGAGGCAACAGCCTCGGCGAGGACGAGCGTCTCGCCAGCTGGCTGTCCGTCGCGCGAGAGCCACCGGAGCTGGACCCCCGCGGGCGCGGTGAGCTCGAGGACGTCATCGTCGGAGGGGGCCTCGAGGAACGCCATGCCCTTCGCGTCAGCGGGAAGGGCCTCGAGCGCCGCCGCGATCGCAGGGAGAGCGGACTCATCGCCCGCGAACAGGTGCCATTCGGCCTGGGGATCGGGGGAGTAGGCGCCGCCAGGGCCGGCGCACACGAGCCGATCGCCCTGCTTCGCGGCGGCCGCCCAGGGGCCCGCAAGGCCCTCGTCGCCGTGGACCACGAAATCGATCGCGAGCTCCCGCGTCTCGGTGTTGAACCACCGCACCGTGTAGGTGCGCGTCACCGGCCACTGCTCGGCGGGGAGCGTCTCCTTGAGGGCGGGAATGTCCACCGGTCCCTCCGGCCACGCGCCCTCGGGAAGCGTTGTGGGGAACGAGATCTTCACGTACTTGTCCGTGAACCCGTTGTCGGAGAAGGCGTCGAAGCCCGGTCCGCCAGCCACGACGCGTACGAGGTGCGGCGTGAGCCGCTCGGTCCGCGCGACGACGAGGTCCAGCGTCGGACGCGGCTTCTTGGCGGGCGCCGCGGTCGTGGTGGCTGAAGTCATGCGGCCCAGCCTAACGGGTCACACCCAGACGATCGGAGCCGCGCCCTGTTCGACAAGTAATGTATTGGCACGGCTGAACGGACGGGAGCCGAAGAATCCCCTCGAGGCGCTGAGCGGCGAGGGATGGGCCGAGGAGATGACGGGCGTCGCGCCGAGGAGCGGCTTCATGGCGAGGGCGTCCTTGCCCCAGAGGATCGCCACCAGAGGCTTGCCGCGTTCGACAACCGCGCGGACCGCGGCATCGGTCACCGCCTCCCAGCCCACGCGCCGATGTGCGCCGGACTCCCCGGCGCGGACCGTGAGCACCCTGTTCAGCAGGAGCACTCCCTGCTCCGCCCAGGCGGTGAGGTCGCCGCACGACGGCGTGTTGCCGACGTCGTCCCGCAGCTCGCGGAAGATGTTGGCGAGGCTCCGAGGCAGCGGAGCGACGTTGGCGGCGACCGAGAAGCACAGCCCCATCGAGTGGCCTGGGGTGGGGTAGGGGTCCTGCCCCACGAGGAGGACCTTGACCTCGGAGAGCGGCTCCCGGAATGCGCGCAGCACCGCAGGCGGCGGGGGAAGGACGACGGCGCCGCCTTCCGCATCGTCGGCGGCCCGGCGCAGCGCTGTGCGCAGCTCCGCCTCGACCGGCGCGAGGGCAGGAGCCCATTCGGGGTGCACGAGCGATTCGAGCGGCGCGGAGGCCATCGCCGAGAGGCGCTGCGCCTCGTCATCCCCCGGGAGCTCGAAGAGTGGTGGAGTCTCGGTCACAGGACCCAGTCTCCCACCGACGCGAACCGCGTACCGCTCCTGAATGACACCGGTGTAGTTCCCTCCTACACTGGTGGGCAGCACACAAACGTCGGCCGAAGGGGAGTGGGGCGTGGGCGCAGCTGAGGCGCGCGAGGAGCACGACGGCGACATCCAGCACAATGGCGACATCCAGCACAATGGCGACAATCGCGGGGCGGGACTCACCGAGCGCGAAGTCCAGATGCTGGCCCTCGAACGCAACTGGTGGAAGTACGCCGGCGCGAAGGAGCAGGCCATCCGGGAGCTCTTCGATCTCTCGGCAACGCACTACTACCAGCTGCTCAACGCCCTCATCGACACCGAGGCGGCGCTCGCCCACGATCCGATGCTCGTCAAGAGGTTGCGTAGACTAAGGACGTCGCGGCAGCGCGCACGGACGGCTCGTCGCCTGAGCGGCAGCGCGTGAGCGCGCCGCGGTCCCCAGCACAGCACCGGACGAGGACCCCTGACGCCATGAGCACTTATCCCCGCGACGAGTTCGACGACGTCCCCGAGAGCCCGAGGCGCCAAGGCGTCCATCGCTCCAAGGCGACCGTCGAGTCGAGCCGCCGTGGCTTGGCGTTGGTGTTCGCCGTCGCCGCCGTCGTGGTGCTCGGTCTCCTCGGCGCGTTCTTCATCGGTCCGAAGTTCATGAACCAGACCGCTGCCTCGTCACCGACCACGAGCAGCCAGAAGACCTCCGCAACGGGGTCCACGACGCCCACGCAATCGGCGACCCAGACCCCGACGACCGCTTCGTCTGCCCCTCCGGCCACCAGTTCCGAGGCGCCTACGAGTTCCGCTCCGACGCCCTCCGCCCCGGCGGGTGCCGATCACAGCCTCGCCGTGGGCGTCTACAACGCAACCACGACGGCGGGCCTCGGCAACCGCGTCGCGACCACGGCACGCACCGCGGGCTGGTCCGTCGCCGCCGTCGGGAACTGGTCCGGAACGCCCGTCAGCACCTCGGTGGTGTTCTACCGCGACGCGAGCCAGAAGGCCTCGGCAGACGCGCTCGCGGCGGATCTCGGGATCGGAACCGTGCTTCAGGCGCAGCAGCTCGGCTACCCGCTGGCGGCCGTGATCGGCCCGGGGTACACGGGCTAGTGCTTCGGAGGGCGTCCGCCGGACTCGCCGCCCTGGCCCTCGCGCTCGCCGCGGGGATCTCGGCCTGCGGCGCGACGGCCGGCAACGCGCGCCTCGCCCAGACCGAGGCGTCGGGCGACGGCGTGCTCCGCATCGGCCTCCTGCTCGACAACGCTGGGAGCCAGGCGTTCCTCAACGACGCCCAGCGGGCCGCCGTCGAACTCGCGGTCCAGCAGGCGAATGCGGCAGGCGGGCACAAGGGGCGGCCGATCGAGCTCATCCCGCCCAAGCCCTCGACGGACACCGCGGCAGCGGCGCGCGACCTCGTGGCGGCGAAGGCCGACGTCGTCGTCGGCCCCACCGACTCGACCCACGCTCCGGCCGCCATCGACGTCCTGAGCAAGGCGAAGGTCGTCCTGATCTCGCCCGCAAACCTCGACGCCTCCCTCTCGACCTACTCGAGCGGCGGCTACTACTTCCGCACCGCGGCGTCCGAGACGTCGGAAGGCGCCGCGCTCGTCGCCCTCGCCCACGCGGGTGACGCCCGGAGCGGCGCGATCGTGCGGCAGAAGGGCACGTCTGGGAAGGCCGTGGGCGACGCGGTCGCGAGCGCGGCCGCAGCGGCAGGCCTGGGTGAGAAGGGCAGCGCAGAGTTCACCGGCCACGACGCGCGCTCCGCCGCCGCGGGGGCCGTCGCAGCCGGTGCGGACGCGGTGGTCGTCGTCGCCCGCGACGAGGCTCAGGCTGTCCTCGCTCAAGTGCACGACGGCGGTGTGCCCGGCGCGAAGCTCCTGCTCTCCGACGGGGCGGTGGGCCAGTACGGCACGGGGCTGGCCAGCGGCGCGCTCGACGGCGCCCGCGGCCTCGTCCCAGGCGCCTTCCCCAACTCCGGCTTCCAGACAGACGTTCTGAAGCAGGATCCGGGCCTGAAGGACATGACCTTCGCGGCCGAGGCGTACGACGCCGCCGCGCTGGCCATCCTCGCCGCCGGAGCGGCCCAGGACGACGGCGGAGCCTCCATTGCCTCGCATCTCGTCGGCGTCTCGGGCGGCACCGCGTCTGGCTCGGGCCAGCGGACCAAGTGCACCATTCTGACCGAGTGCCTCTCCCTCGAATCGAAGGGCACGGCCGTGGACTACGACGGGCAGTCCGGCCCGATCGGCTTCGACGCCAACGGGGACGTCACAGCCGCCAACTTCACGGTCTTCCGCTTCGGTGCGGACAATCGGGGACGCATGGTCGGGTCCCAAGCCGTCGCGCGCTGATGGCCCCGGCGCTTGCACTCAACCCGGTCGAGTGCTAATTATTGACCTAGCACTCCTACCGGCAGACTGCTAAGTCGACCGGTTGGGGGGAAGGGAACACCTCGCTGGGGTGAGGCGTCTGCCAACCGGGAAGGAACGGGAGGCTGGCGCCGGCCGTCGCGGGCGCTGCAGCGGGTGCGCTCACCACACGATCGTCCCGAAAGGACAGAAGCCGTCATGGCCAAGATCATTGCATTCGACGAAGAGGCCCGTCGCGGCCTCGAGCGCGGTCTCAACCAGCTGGCCGACGCTGTCAAGGTCACCCTCGGCCCCCGTGGCCGCAACGTCGTCCTTGAGAAGAAGTGGGGCGCCCCCACGATCACCAACGATGGCGTCTCCATCGCCAAGGAGATCGAGCTCGACGACCCGTACGAGAAGATCGGCGCGGAGCTCGTCAAGGAGGTCGCCAAGAAGACTGACGACGTCGCTGGCGATGGCACCACCACCGCCACCGTCCTCGCGCAGGCCCTCGTGAAGGAAGGCCTCCGCAACGTCGCCGCAGGCGCCGACCCGCTCTCGCTCAAGCGCGGCATCGAGAAGGCCGTCGACGCCGTCACGGCCGAGCTCCTCGAGTCCGCCAAGGAGATCGAGACCAAGGAAGAGATCGCCGCGACCGCGTCCATCTCTGCCGGCGACACCCAGATCGGCGAGCTCATCTCCGAGGCCCTCGACAAGGTGGGCAAGGAGGGTGTCATCACCGTCGAGGAGTCGAACACGTTCGGCCTCGAGCTCGAGCTCACCGAGGGCATGCGCTTCGACAAGGGCTACCTCTCGGCGTACTTCGTCACTGACGCGGAGCGCCAGGAGACGGTCCTCGAGGATCCCTACATCCTCATCGTCAACTCCAAGATCAGCTCGGTGAAGGATCTCGTCGCGGTCCTTGAGCGCGTCATGCAGGCCAACAAGCCGCTCCTCATCATCGCTGAGGACGTCGAGGGCGAGGCTCTGGCCACGCTCATCGTCAACAAGCTCAAGGGCACGTTCAAGTCCGTCGCCGTCAAGGCTCCTGGCTTCGGCGACCGCCGTAAGGCCATGCTCACCGACATCGCGATCCTCACGGGTGGCCAGGTCATCGCCGAGGAGGTCGGCCTCAAGCTTGAGAACGCCACCCTCGAGCTCCTGGGCAAGGCCCGCAAGGTCGTCGTGACCAAGGACGAGACCACGATCGTCGAGGGTGCCGGCGATGCCGAGCAGATCGCCGGCCGTGTCGCGCAGATCCGTGCCGAGATCGAGAACTCCGACTCGGACTACGACCGCGAGAAGCTCCAGGAGCGCCTCGCGAAGCTCGCCGGCGGCGTTGCCGTCATCAAGGCTGGCGCCGCGACCGAGGTCGAGCTCAAGGAGCGCAAGCACCGCATCGAGGACGCCGTCCGCAACGCGAAGGCTGCCGTTGAAGAGGGCATCGTCGCCGGTGGTGGCGTGGCCCTCATCCAGGCCGGTGCCAAGGCCTTCGCAAACCTCAACCTCGAGGGTGACGAGGCCACGGGTGCCAACATCGTGAAGATCGCGATCGAGGCTCCGCTCAAGCAGATCGCCTTCAACGCTGGCCTCGAGCCGGGCGTCGTGGCCGACAAGGTCCGCGGCCTGCCCGCCGGCCACGGCCTCAACGCCGCCACGGGCGTCTACGAGGACCTCCTCGCCGCCGGCGTCAACGACCCGGTCAAGGTGACCCGCTCTGCCCTGCAGAACGCTGCCTCGATCGCCGGCCTCTTCCTCACCACCGAGGCCGTCGTTGCCGACAAGCCCGAGAAGGCTGCCCCGGCCATGCCGGGTGGCGACGACATGGGCGGCATGGGCGGCTTCTAAGCCTCCCAGCGTCTATCGCGCGCAATGCGCGCCAGCGCATGCCGACGCACGACGGCGGGGTCCCCACTTCGGTGGGGGCCCCGCCTTCGTCTGTTTCGGGTACACCAACTGACACTTCTCTGTCGGCCGGTTCTGGCAGGATGGACGGCATGACCATCACCGCCGCCGCAGACGGTTCTGCCCTCGGAAACCCCGGCCCCGCAGGCTGGGCGTGGTACGTCGACGAGGACCGCTGGCACGCCGGAGGCTGGCCCCACGGGACCAACAACCAGGGCGAGCTCATGGCGGTCCTCGACCTGTTCCGGTCCACGGCCCACGTTCCCGACGAGCCCCTTCACATCCTGTGCGACAGCCAATACGTCATCAACTGCGTCACCAAATGGCTTCCCAACTGGAAGCGGCGCGGCTGGAAGAAGGCCGACGGCAAGCCCGTGCTCAACGCCGACCTCCTGCGGCAGATCGATGACGAGCTGGTGGGACGCACGTACAGCTTCGAATGGGTGAAGGGCCACGCCGGCCACTCGCTCAACGAAGCCGCGGACGCCCGTGCGCGGGCCTGTGCGACCGCCTTCCAGGCCGGGGCGGCACCGGTAGAAGGCCCAGGGTTCGGCGGAGCGCTCGCTGCTCCGATGCCCCTCAGCGCCGGGCGCACCAGCTCCGCACCAATCCAGAACGATCTCTTCGCAGAGGCAGCAGGCGAGGTGGCCGTCGAGGCCCCGCCAGCTCCGTCCCCGACGGACCGCGAAATCGACGCCGTCGTGGAACTCGAGCAGGAGCTCCTCGACCCGGAGGTCCGCTCCGACTTCGGTCAGCTCGCGTACCTTCTGCACCCCGACTACCGGGAGGTTGGGCAGTCCGGCCGCCTCTGGGATCGCGACGAGACCGTGGAGGCCCTCGGCGAAGAGACCCAGCGCCACGAGGCGTTCGAGCTCTTGGAGGCCTCACGGCTCGCCCCCGACCTCATTCAGGTGCTCTACCGGACTGAGAGCAGGAACGGTTCAGCTCTCCGCAGCTCCCTCTGGCAGCGGACCGAGGGCCGCTGGCGCCTCCGCTTCCATCAGGGCACGCCGGAATCCTGAGCGGCTACTGGAACAGGCGCGCGTTGTTGCTCTCGATCTCCTGATAGGCGGAGCTCGCCTGCCGCAGCGCGAGGCCGATGGCATCGAGCGCGCCCTCGACCTGGGTCTGGGTTCCGGACCATTGGATCACGACGGCCTGGAAGTTCGTTGCCGCCTGCCCCTGCCAGCTGCCGTTGAGGCTCTCTAGGTCACCGCGAAGGCTCCTCACCTCCGCGCGCACCCGCTCGACCGCCGCCGCGACCTTCTGGGCACTCGCACTCATGTGTTCGGTATCGGCCTTCAGCACAGCCATCGACATCCCCTTCGTTCGTGCGGCGGACCGCGCCCGCCGTCACCACGACCCTAGGCCGCGCCGTCGCCCCCCGGGCCCCGGCCGCCGTCGTATGTGGATAACATCGGCGAATTCCGCGGCGGCTCCGCCGGAGGGTCGGGGATGTTCTGGTAGGGGAGGGCGATGACGAAGGTCGCGCCGCCGCCCGGAGTCGGGCGATGGCGGACGCTTCCTCCGTGCGCTCCCACGATGGCGGCGACGATCGCGAGGCCGAGGCCCGTGCCCCCGGTCTCGCGCGTGCGCGACGTATCCGCGCGATAGAAGCGTTCGAAGATCTTCGGCGCGTCCTTCTCTGAGATGCCGGGGCCGTGATCCCGCACCTCGAGCACCGAAACCGGCTGACCGTCGTCGTACGAGGTGCCGACTGCTATCTCCAGGGGTGAGCCGGCGGGCGTGTAGCGCAGCGCGTTTCCCACCAGGTTCCCCACGACCTGCCGCAGCCGCCCCTCTTCGCCGAGAGCCGGCGCTGCGGACGGCGCATGCCCGTCGTGGAGTCCCACGAGCCGCACGGGGCGGTCGGGGGCCGAGGCTTGGACGTCGACGACGGCGTCGTGGCCGATCGGGAGGAGGTCGACGGGCCGCAGGAGCACCGGCCGCTGCTCGTCGAGCCGGGCGAGCGTCAGGAGGTCCTCCACCATGGTGCCCATGCGCTTGGCCTCGCTCTCGATGCGGCCCATGGCCATGCCCACGTCGTCCGGGTTCGAGAGCGCGCCGTGACGGTACAGCTCCGAGAATCCGCGGATCGTCACCAGTGGCGTCCGGAGCTCGTGCGAGGCGTCCGAGACGAAACGGCGCATGCGCCGCTCCGAGTCCATACGGTCCTGGAAAGCCCGTTCGATGTGGGCCAGCATGGCGTTGAGCGACGACGACAGGCGCCCGAGCTCCGTTCCCGGGGCCTCCTCGTCGACGCGCTGGGACAGGTCTCCGGCGGCAATCGCGGCGGCGGTCTTCTCCACCCGGCGCAACGGCCGGAACGCTCGGGTGACGGTCCACGACGCAACGAAGAAGACCAGGGTCAGCGTGAGCACGCCCACGCCGATCTCGAGCAGGAGCGTGTGGTTCATCGCCTCGTCCACGTTGGTCAGCGGAAGCGCGATGAGCATGGCGGCACGCTCGCCCGTGCTCGCGATCCGTACCGGAATCGCGATGTAGCGCCAATCGGAGTCGTGGTCCGTGCCGTTGGCCTGGCGGATGAGGTGCTGGCTCTGCATCTGCTGGGCCTGATCCGGGGTGATGGCGCCGACGTCGGGTCGCACGGCGTTGGGATCAGGGACCGGGTAGGTGCGGGGGGGCGCCCCCGACGTGTACAGCACGAGGACGTAGTCGGTCGGCAGCTCGGGGTTCGGGGTGGTGAGCAGGAGGTCGATGTTCTGGTTCTGCTGCGCGTAGTCGGATGCGGCGACGAGCTTATCGTCGACCTGCGCCACGAGGAACGCGTGCAGCTGCGTGAGGGTGCCCGCGCTCGTGAAGACGATGGCGGCCGTCAGCAGCACCATCATGATGGCGACCAGCTGCGTCCGCAGCGACGCCGTCTTCCAGCGCGTCAGCACTTCAGCGCTTCTCTGCCGTCCTGAGGACGTACCCCACGCCCCGCTTGGTCTGGATGAGGCTTGGCCCGTTCGCGTCGACCTTGCGGCGCAGGTAGGAGATGTAGGACTCGACGATCGAGGCGTCCCCGTTGAAGTCGTACTCCCACACGTGGTCGAGGATCTGGGACTTCGAGAGGACGCGGTTCGGGTTCAGCATCATGTACCGGAGCAGCTTGAACTCGGTGGGGGAGAGGTCGATCGTGACGCCGCCCCTGCGGACCTCGTGCGCGTCGTCGTCGAGTTCGAGGTCGTCGACGCGGATCACCGCGTCGTCGTCGAGGATCGGCTGGGTACGCCGCAGAACGGCGCGGATGCGCGCCACGACCTCGTCGAGGCTGAAGGGCTTGGTCACGTAGTCGTCGCCGCCGACGGTGAGGCCCTGGACCTTGTCCTCGGTCTCGTCCTTCGCGGTGAGGAAGAGGACCGGCACGTGGCGCCCGGAGGCGCGGAGCTTCCGAGTGACCGTGAAGCCGTCCATGTCCGGCAGCATGACGTCGAGCACCACGAGATCCGGTGCCTGCTCCTCGGCCGCCGTCAGGGCCTCCCGCCCATTGCTCGCGGCGATGACCTCGAAGCCTGCGAAACGCAGGGAGGTCGAGAGCAGTTCGCGGATATTCGGCTCGTCGTCCACGACGAGGAGCTTTGCCTCGGGTCCCGTCTTCTTCACGGTTCCCATCGTGCGCCCAGTTTCTGAGAACTTGCTGGATGCCTCCTGTGAGGGGATGGACCCGCGGCTGGAAACGGGAGCGTCCCCAGCCGTTGGGCCGGGGACGCCATTTCCCTCAGGGTGGCTCAGCTGCAGGGCTCAGCCGTTGTTGTTGGTGAAGTTCTCAACGCCGCAGGTGGACGAAGCCGTCTGGTTGTTGCCATCTCCGGAGTAGCTCGAGGCCCAGCGCCAGGTTCCGGCCGTGGTGGCGTGGAAGGTGGAGTTGGTCGTGCTGTAGGTGCCGTTGCCATTGACGCTGACTGTCTGGGTCAGCGCAGGGGTTCCGGCGCAGGTCACGTCGCTCGGAGCGTACAGGTTGAACGTGATCGACCCGGTGGGGCTGAACCCGGCGGACAGCGCGAAGTTGTCGTTCGGGATCAGATCCTGCGCGGTGGCCACGGTCGGCTGGGCCTTGGTGACCACGAGCTGTTCAGAGGTGCACGGGCTCGTTGCGCCGTTGTTGTTGGCGTCGCCGCTATAGACGGCCTGCCAGTAGTAGGTGCCGACGGTGTTGAACGTGACGGCGTTCGAATCAGGCACCGCACCGTTGGAGACCGTCACGGTTCCGGCACTCTGGGCACCCGCCGAGCAGGTGTTGTTGGTGTAGACCGTGTAGGCCACGGTGCCGCCCGCGGTCGAGGTCGCCCCCGTAAGGGTGGCCGAATCATGGACGGAGCCTCCCACGGTGACCGTCGAGGCCGACAAGGTCGTGGCGATAGTGGGACTGTTCGGGTAGTGGTTGGTGTAGGTGCAGGTCACGTTCTGCCCGTTGCCCAAGGCGATCGACGCCGTCTGGCCCGTGATCGTTGCCGCGCTCGCGGGATCACAGGTCAGGGAGACGAAGTTCCACGGGGCGCTCTGAGCAGCCTCGGTCACGCCATACGTGCCGGCCGAGAGCTTGGGGTACGTCGTGGAACCGCCGTTCTGCAGGCTGAACGTGGATGGGGTCAGGTTGGACGTCGTGTAGGCGAACGACGTCGTGTCCCCGGCGGGTGCGTTCTGCGTCACCTTCTTGACCGTGATGCTTCCGCAGTTGGAGATGTTGACTGCGACCGGGGCGATGAAGTCCTTTATCTCGGCCGTGAACGACGACGAGGACCGGCTCTTGACGAACGTGCTGCCGAACGCTTCGCAGACTCCCGGGGGGAACACGCCGGCGGCGGTCAGGTCGATCGCTGCCTCGCCGAAGAGTCCGATGCCCAGACTTGGCGTTCCGGTTTGGAGAGGATCAACCACCGGAACGGTGTTGACGGCGCCCTGAGAGTTGGTGCCGTTCAGGCTCACGTGGTTGCCCCAGCAGGGCAGGGCGTTGGCTGAGAAGCATTGGCTGACGGTGTTGCCCGCTGCAGCTGTGAGCCAGGTGTTGAGGCCCAGCGTCGGAGTGCCGCTGCCGCCGAAATCATAGGTGACCAGAAGGTCCCCCGCTGTCCGGTTGAGAGTAACCGGACCTGTAGTCGTTCCGGTGAAGCCCGCCGTGGCCTTCTGGTTGATTTCAAAGTCAAGGTTGGCGTTGCCGATGTTGACCAGGCGTTCCCAGCCCAGATACAGGAAGATGTGCCCGTTGCTTCCCTGCTCTGAGGACTCGTAGAACCGGGTGAGATCATTCTTGTTCGGCGGGATGGATCCGCTCACTATGCTGACGGCGGCGTTGTCTTCCTTGGTCCCTTGGCCGAAGGAGTTGTCGCTGCTGCCGGAGGGTAGATCGATGCCGGTGTTGAGGCCGGCGACGTTGGCCCAGTCGGTGTTGCCGGCCGTATTGACGACGAGGTTCCCGTCGTCGCCCTCGAAGGTGCTCCCTGAGAGGAGTGCTGCAAAGGCCGGCTGCCCTGAAGTGGCGCCAGCTATGACGAGTCCGGCCGTGGCCAGACACGCACCCCAACGGGTGCGGTGGGTGAGTTTCATGGGGAAGTCCCTCACGTGCGAGGTGAATCGGGGTTGGCTCCCAGTAGCCAGGAACGGGTGCGCCGAACAAGGCGGCGTTGTCCTATGGCCTTCCGCAACGGCAGGCTCGCTCCCCAGCTGGCCCGAGACCGGATGCTTCCCCGCTCCGGCCCGAAACCGATTGTACTGAGTTGAAACGAGAATGTGACATACATCACATTTTCAATTCGAGCCAATGTGCCGAGAGCCTGCTCTCAGTCCTTGGCGAGATCCCCGGCGTCGACAATCCGGTACGCATAGCCCTGCTCCGCGAGGAAGCGCTGCCGCTTGGCGGCGAACTCCTGATCGAGCGTGTCCCGCGCCACGAGCGCGTAGAAGCGCGCGGTCTTGCCGTTCGCCTTGGGCCGCAGGAGCCGGCCCAGCCGCTGGGCCTCCTCTTGCCGGGACCCGAAGGACCCCGAGACCTGGATCGCCACCGAGGCCTCCGGCAGATCGATCGAGAAGTTCGCGACCTTCGAGACCACAAGCCGGTGGAGCTCCCCTGCGCGGAACGCGTCGAACAGCCGCTGGCGCTCCTTGACGCTCGTTGATCCCTTGATGACCGGCGCCTTGATGCGTTCGCCGATCTCGTCCAGCTGGTCGAGGTACTGCCCGATCACGAGCAGCTGGTCCTTCGCATGCCGGGCGACGATCCGCTCGACGACCGCCGTCTTCGTCTCGCTCGACGCGCACAGCCGGTATTTGTCGGCGTCCTCGGCCATCGCGTACGCCATGCGCTCCTCGCGCGGGAGGTCCACGCGGACCTCCACGCAATCGGCGGGTGCGATGTAGCCCTGCGCCTCGATGTCCTTCCACGGTGCGTCGTACCGTTTGGGCCCGATGAGCGAGAAGACCTCGCCCTCGCGGCCGTCCTCCCGGACGAGGGTCGCGGTGAGGCCAAGACGGCGACGCGCCTGGAGGTCCGCGGTCATCCGGAAGATCGGCGCGGGCAGGAGGTGGACCTCGTCATAGACGATGAGGCCCCAGTCGTTCTTGTCCACGAGCTCGAGGTGCGGATAGAGCCCTCCGCGCTTGAGGGTGAGCACCTGATAGGTGGCGATGGTCACCGGCCTGACTTCCTTGACGGACCCGGAGTACTCGCCAATCTCATCCTCGGTCAGGCTGGTCCGCTTGAGCAGCTCGTCCTTCCACTGCCGGGCGGAGACTGTGTTGGTCACCAGGATGAGGGTGGTGGAGGACGATTGCGCCATCGCAGCGGCCCCCACGAGCGTCTTGCCCGCCCCGCAGGGAAGGACGACGACGCCGCTGCCGCCAGCCCAGAAGTTCTCCGCGGCAAGGCGCTGGTAGGGCCGGAGGGTCCACCCCTTCTCCTCGAGCGCGATGGGATGGGGCGTGCCGTCCACATAGCCGGCACGATCGTCGGCGGGCCAGCCGATCTTGAGCAGCAATTGCTTGAGCTGGCCGCGCTGCGAGGAATGGACGACGACGGTCTCGCCGTCGATGCGCGGACCGAGGAGCGGCGCGATCTTCTTGGCGCGCAGCACCTCCTCGAGCACGGGATAGTCGTCCGTGCGCATCACGAGGCCGTGCTGGGGGTCCTTCTCGAGGCGTAGACGGCCGTAGCGCGACATGGTCTCCTCGATGTCGAGGAGGAGCGAATGCGGCACCGGGAAGCGCGAGTAGCGCAGGAGCGTGTCGAGGACGGTCTCGGCGTCGATCCCGGCGGCCCGGGCGTTCCACAGGCCGAGCGGCGTCAGCCGGTAGGTGTGCACATGCTCGGGGGCACGCTCGAGTTCTGCGAACGCGGCGATCGCGTGGCGTGCCTCGGTCGCCTGGGCATGCTCGACCTCGAGCAGGATCGTCTTGTCGCTCTGGACGATCAGGGGGCCATCGCTCATCTTCTACGCCAATTCAACATCGATGATCCGGTGCACGCTCAGCACCCGCTCGGTTTCCCGTTCGGGGTCGAACACCCGCACGCGGCCCGCCGAGATCGAGACAGGACGCAGTTCCTCGACCGTGGAATTTCCGAGGGCGTCGACGATATTCAAGCGTACTGCCCGCTTGAGCCGGATGGCCTTCTGAAGCGTCTCGATCCCGAGCATGGGGGCTGCCTCGTCCCCGTTGCCGGTCACCGCGGATTGGTTCCGCAGCACGGCGAGCTGGGCTTCGACGTCGTCCTGTGAGGGGACGGCGAGCCTCGGCGTGGGCCTCACGAGGCCAGAGGAGGCCGCCGCGCCCCGCCCGCGCTGGAGCTTCACCATCGGATCGAGCGAGGAGTCGACGGCGGGCGCGAGCCCGAGTTCGCGGAGCACCAGCGCGACTTCCTGAGGGGTCGCGTTGCTCACGAGGACGGTCGGCGCGATCTGGGTCAGCCCGAGCTGCTGGGCCGCGCCTTCGTGCAGCAGGGCCGCCAAGGAGGCTTCGTCGTCGCTCGTGATGAAGGAACCCGCACGCCCGACTCGGATCCGGCCGTAGCGCGCGGCGGTGTCCTCGACGAGATAGGCGAGCGGCTGCGGAACGGTCGTCTCGGCATGCTGGGCGAGAAACGCGGAGATCGAGGCCGCGTCTTCTCCGGCGTCGAGCGCGCGGCGGAGGCTCGCGGCGGAAAAGCGGTAGATGGTGGCGGGCCCGCGGCCCTCGGGGTCGGCGAGCAGCGCGAGGCGCCGCGCGAGGCCGGGTTCGAGATAGCCCGGCGCCACCGCTGTGAGATCGGCCTGGAGGAGGATCTTGTCCACGCTGCGCGGGAGGACTTCCTCGAGGAAGGCCAGGAGCCCGTCGAAGTCGCCGTGGAGCACCGCGGCGCCTGCGCGGGTCACAGCCCCTGACCCCAGGAACCCCATCATCGTCGCCTCGGCGAGGACGCCGTCGAGCAGCCCGCGCAAACGACGGGCGAGGCGCGGCTGGGCCCATTCGAGCCGCGTCCGGATGTCCGCGGCGGTGACGACGACGGCCCGTCCGTCCTGGGAGCCCGCCTCCGAGCTCAGCTCCGCAGCGGCTTCGAGGATGCGGCGGCGCACCGCCGCCGCGTCGGGCCGTTGGCCCTCGCCGGACAGGGGCGCAAGCTGCCCCCCGCCCTCGGGCGACATGGCGAGGGACGGCACGCGCGGCGAATCGAGCCAGGCGCTCGCCACCACGAGCCATTGCTCCGGACGCGAGAGGGAGAGCCACTCGTCCGCACCGGTCGCACGCCATAGGGACGTGTCGACGTCGAGCGTGATGATGCCTGCTGCCGCCGCGAGCTCAAGGGCGAGGACGGTCTGATCGGGGTCCGCTCGGAGGGCGGTGGTGAGCCGGCGCAGCTCGCGCGTTCCCACGCCACCGGCGCGCAGCGTCTCCACGGCGCGCTCGCCGGCCTCGACAGCGAGGGCGCTCACGAGGCGGAGGACCTCGCTGATGGCTCCCAAGGCTGCGTTGCGCCTCAGGGCGGTGCTGGTGCTTCCCACGGGCGGGGCCGGCGGGTCGAGGGAGAGTTCGGGGACGATCCGGCCGCCGCGCAGAGCCAGCCCGACCGGGCGGGGAAGCTCCACATGCTCATCGTCGAGCGGCACGAGGAGGCCGTGCGAGAGGAGCCAGTCGACCGGGTTGTCAGTGCGGCGTCCCGGCTTGACGCGCGCTTCAGCATGCGGGACGGCCCCGACGGGCCAGTTGGTGAACTTGGCGAGGACCTCGCGGGCCTTCGCCGGAGCGCTCTCGAGCGCCTCGGGCAGCGCGGCCCACCGCTCGAGGGCGTAGGCCGCGGCGATGTGGTGCTCCACGTGCTGCTGCTGGGCGGCCGCGGGGATCGAGTTGACGATGCCGGGCGCCCGCTCGGCGAAGAACTGCGACACCGAGGTGAGCTCGGTGTAGCACCGGCCGAGGCCCGCGGGATAGCTTCCGAGCACTTCGCGCACCCGGGCGACCGGCTGGTAGTAGCGCCGGCGGCTCCCGGAGGCCGAGTGGATGGAATCGGGAGGATCCGCCCTGTAGATGAGGGCGAGCTGGGAGAGCTCGGCAAGGATGGAGTCGAGGGTGCCGAGCGTGGCGTTGCCTACGGCGTGGCGCAGTTCTACCGCGCTGCCGCTGCGGCCCTCGTCTTCGTCCGTGGTGAGGACGAGCGCCTCGAGGACCTCGAGCTGGGGTTTCGAGAGCGTCTCGAGGGCCCGCTGCAGGCTCACTCGGGCGCAGGCCCGTGCGGCGAGCGCTGCGAAATCGGGAACGCCGGGCGTGATGAGGTCCGGCCTGACGGCGAACAGCCTGCGCAGGGAATCATTGCCCCGGGCAGCCAGTTCTTCGGCGAGAGCGCGGATCGACGACATGCCGCTAGCGCTTCCTCCTCTCGACATAGGCCGCGACGAGCGCGGCACCCAGACAGGCGAAGGCGAGCGGGAGGCCGTAGAGCACGACGGCGGCGATCCAGCCCGGGGGCGTCTGGCCTTCCGCTGCGAGGGCGAGGGCGAGCGCAACCATGGCGATCGAGAAGACCGCGACGGCTGCGCCGCCCCACGAGGCGACGCGGCGGAAAGTTGGCGCCATGACACCAAACCTAACAGTGACGGCGGCTCCGCGCTGGCTGACACAGTAATCTAGGAAGAGCGCGCCGGGACGTCGGCGTACCTTCTCTCTCCTTCACAACAGATTGGGGTCAGGGCAGTGCCCACTGGCAAGGTCAAGTTCTTCGACAAGGCGAAAGGCTTCGGCTTCATCGCGGGCGATGACGGGCACGAGGTCTTCCTGCCGGGCAGCTCGGTGCCCGCCGGGGCCGGGGAGATCAAGACCGGAACGCGTCTCGAATACGGCATCGCCGAGGGTAAGCGCGGCCCGCAGGCACTCGGTGTGCGCGTCCTCGAGAAACTGCCGTCGGTTGCCCGAGCCAAGCGCATGCCCGCGCGCGAGCTCGCCCCGATCGTCCAGGACCTCGTCAGCGTCCTCGACAACCTCTCCGGCCAGCTGGCCAAGGGGACGTATCCGGAGAAGGGCGCGACGATCGCCGCCGCCCTCCGCCGCGTCGCGGACCAACTCGACGTCTGACATGACTAACCAGATCCCCTCGGGAAGCCCGCTGTCGGCACGGCCGAAGCCCCGCGTCGGTGTGCCTGTGTGGCGGATGGGCCGGCCGGACGCCTATCTGGCCAGCGCCGTCGAGCAGGCCCGTGCCGCGCTCGTGGACGTGGTCGATCCCGAGCATGTGGGATCGCACCTCGCGGCCAAGAGCGAGGGCGAGCGCCTCGTAACCCACCTTTTCGAGTGCCTGCGCCCGGGCTACCGCGGCTGGACCTGGTACGTGACGGTGGCAAGGGTATCGCGCTCGAAGATCGTCACCGTGAGCGAACTGGGCCTGCTCCCCAGCGAAGGCTCCGTCCTCGCGCCCGAATGGGTGCCGTGGGCCGAGCGCGTGCGCCCGGAGGACAGCGAGCCTGCTGAGCAGCAGGATGAGGCTGGGGCGGACGAGGCGGAGGCTGAAGAATCAGAGGCTGATGCAGACGAGGCTTATGCAGACGAGGCCGAGGCAGACGAGGCCGCGGATGCGGAGGCGGCAGGCATCACAGATATCGACGACGAGATCGACTGAACCGGTCTCATCAATCACATAGAAGGGCCCGACGGCAGCTTGCGTCTGGCCCTAGTGGGATTGATGATGCTATAAGACTCGCAGCTTGCCGA
>NZ_JBQCGQ010000204.1:0-3654 GCF_051955515.1 Sinomonas sp. | reverse complement strand
TGCCGCTTGAGGTAGTTCTCGAGCTCGGGGTACGGCCCGGTCGTGGCGATGTCGAGGGCGCGTGGGTAGTCAGCCAGGAAGTTGACGTCGGGCAGGCAGGCGATCACGCCGTCGACCCTTCCCGCGGCGAGCCCCGCCGCGGCGACGGAGAGCCCGCCGCCCTGCGAGACGCCCTGGACCACCACGCGCGAGGCATCCACCCGTGGATGCGCCTGCACAGCCTCGATCGCGCGGACGGCGTCGGTGAACAGGCGGCGGAAGTAGTACGTGTGCCGGTCCAGGATGCCCCGGGTCATGAGCCCGGGGAAGTTCACTCCCCCGGCGCTCGGGTGCGGGTCCGGCGTCTCGCCAAGCTGCCCTCCGTAGCCCTGGCCACGCGAATCCATGACGAGCATCGCGTACCCGGCCTGGGCCCAGATGGTGTTCTGATGTGGGAGGCCACGGCCGCCGGAGTAGCCGAGGTAGTGCACGACGGCGGGAAGCCCCTCCCGCTGCCCACCCGCCGCGGGGCCGGGCTGGGCGGCGGGCAGGTGAAGCCAGGCCTTGATGGGGTCCCCGCCGTAGCCGGCGAAGGTGACGTCATAGGTCTCGATGAGCGGCAGGTGAGTCTCCACGCGATCGAAGCGCGGGCTGAGAGGATAGCTGCGGGCCTCGTCGATGGTTTCGGCCCAGAAGGCGTCGAGGTCGGCGGGCAGCGGGCTGCTTCCACGGTAGGCGCGCAGTTCGGCGAGTGGGAGGTCGATGGCTGGCATAGCATGGAAGTCTAGTCAGGAAAGCGATTTCTGGCCCGTCATTCCGGCGACTCAGAAGAGGAGGTCCTCATGGCCCGGATGAGCACGAGACCCGCCCAGCGGGTCACGATCGCCCACGTCGCCGAGGAGGCGGGCGTCTCCCGTGCCACGGTGTCGCGCGTGATGAACGGCCTGGCAACCGTGGACCCCGAGATCGGCCAACGGGTGCGGGACGCCGCCGCAAAGCTCAACTACATGCCCAGCACCGTGGCGCGCAGCCTCGCGATCGGGCGGACACAGACGGTGGCGATCGTGGTTCCGGACCTCGCCAACCCGATGTTCCAGGAGACCCTGCGGGGGCTCACGCGCGCGGCGGCCAAAGAGGGCTATCGCGTGCTGGTGGCCGACTCGATCGAGAACCCGGACGAAGAGGTGATCCTGGCCCGAGAGGCCCGGCGCCGCTGCGACGCCTTGGTGCTCGTCTCGCCACGCATGGATCCGAGCGCCCTCGGCAGCCTTCTGCCCGAGCTCGCGCCGGTGGTGCTCGTCAACCGCGAGAGTCCCGTGGACGGCGTCCCGAGCCTCGCCGTGGACTACGGGGCAGGCGTGCGGCGGATCGTTGGCGAGCTGCAGCGGCTCGGCCATGAGCGGATCGCGTACCTCGCCGGGCCCGAGAGCTCCTACGGCAACCGGGCGCGCCTCGCGGCCCTCGAGCAGCTGGGCCCCGACTCGCCCCAGGTCGTGAAGATCCCCTGCGGCGCCATGTTCGAGGACGGCTACCGGGTGCGCGACAACGTCCTCGCCTCGGGCGCGACCGCCGCCGTGTGCTTCAACGACCTCGTGGCGCTGGGGCTCCTCGGCGCGCTGCATGAGGCGGGCGTCGGCGTTCCCGAGCGGCTCTCCGTGACGGGGTTCGACGACATCCCGTTCTCGCGGTTCTCCTCCCCCACCCTCACGACCGCCTCCGTCCCGCAGACGCAGCTCGGAGAGCAGGCCTGGGCACGGCTGTGGGACCTGCTCAACTCGCGGGAGCCTGAGCACGACCTCACCGTCACGCCGCGCCTCGAGGTCCGCGCCAGCATCGGGCCGGCAAGCGCGTGACGGAGGACGCATGGGTGGGCTGGAAGCACGACTTGGCCGCCGCCGTCGTGCCTTCCTCGGGGCTGTTCGAGGATCACGTCGCGACGCCGGCCGCCGAGGTGCGAGAACGCTTTCGGGCGGCGCTCGGCACGATCCCCGCAGCGCGCGAAGCTGACGTCAAGGTCGAAGGCGAGTGGACGCGCGACGGGCTCGACGGCCTCGAACTCACCTGGGAAACGGGGTACGGGCCTCGCACCGAGGCCTGGCTCCTCCGACCGGCCGGCGAGGACGCGGTCCTGCCGGGCGTGCTTGCACTGTTCGAGCACGGCGGCGTCAAGGAGGTGGGCAAGGAGAAGCTGGCCGACGGGCCGCGCCTGCTCGACGACGACGTCGCCGCCACGGTGCAGCGCGGCCGGGATTCCTCGTACGGCGGGCGGGCGTGGGCCGAGGACCTCGCCCGTCGCGGCTTCGCGGTGTTGGTGCCGGACGCCTTCGGCTTCGGCTCGCGCCGGCTTCCGGACGACGACGAATCGCCGCGCCTCGTCGAGGCCCAGGCAGCCAAGGTCGCAGGCCTCCTCGGCGCGTCGTGGGCCGGGCTGATCGCGGGCGAGGACCTCCTGGCCCTCTCGGTGCTGCGGGGTCTACAGGGGGTCGACGGCGGTCGTGTCGCCGCCGTGGGGATGTCCGGCGGCGGTGCTCGGGCCGGGGCGCTGCGCGTGCTGGCGCCCGAACTGCGGGCGACCGTGATCGTGACGATGATGAGCACGCTGCCCGCACTGATCCCCTCGCACACTTCCCACCACGCGTGGACGTGGCTCGGCCCGGGCCTTGGCTCCGCGGGAGACTGGCCGTCGGTGGTGGGCTCGTGGACCGAGAATCCGCTGCTTGTGCAATACGGCCTCGAGGACCCCCTCTTCCCGCGGGACGGCATGGCGGCGGCCGACGATCAGCTCCGGCGTCGCTTCGCGGCGTTCGGACACGAGGCGAACTACACGGGGGCGCTCCTGCCGGTCGGCCATGTCTTCACGCCGAACATGCAGGAGGCAGCGTGGGAATGGGTTGCCGAGGCGCTCAAGCGCTGAGGCGCAGATGGAGACGTTGACGGGGAAGGCCCTTGCCCATATGGTGGTGAGAAATCGGTTTCTCGCCCCTGAAGGTTGGCCCATGCCCTACGGTCTCCGTGCCGCCCCCCTCCGTGCCGCTGAGCCTGATCTCAGCGAGCACGAAGCCAAGCGACGCCGCCTCCTCCATCTCCTCGACGCCGAGGGGATCGAAGCGGTAGCCCTCACGTCCCAGCCCGCGCTCGCGTGGTACCTCGAAGGGGCCCGCACCCATGTGAGCCTCGCGGCGCCGCCGATCGCCGCCGTCGTCGTCTCCCGCGACGGCGACCGTGTGCACGTGACCTCGAACGAGGCGGAGCGGCTCGCCGCGGAAGAGCTGCCGGAGTGGGCCGAGGTCGTGGAGCATCCGTGGTACGCGCGCGGGGCCGAGGCAGCCGAGGCCGAGGCCCTGTCCGCGGGAGGGGCGACGGAGGGCCGCCTCGAGGCCGGCGTGCGGGCGGCGCGGCAGCAGCTGCTTCCCGCCGAAATGCGGCGGTATCGGGAGCTCGGGGCCGATGTCGCGGCCCTTCTCACCCGCTGCCTGTCCTCGGCGTCGCCGACGGAGCCCGAGCGCGACCTCGCGGCGCGGCTCGCCGCCGGGGTGGTCGAGCTGGGGGCGGAGCCGATCGTCGTGCTCGCAGGCGGTGAAGAACGACGGCGCCACCGGCATCCGCTTCCCACCCCGGCCGCGCTGGGGGCGCGGGCGATGGTCGTGGTGTGCGCACGGCGGTCCGGCCTCATCC
>NZ_JBQCGQ010000203.1:0-12412 GCF_051955515.1 Sinomonas sp. | reverse complement strand
ATTCCGAGATTGAGATCCCCCTCCCCGGCGGCGACGTCACCGAGGGGGTCGTCCGCCTCGGCGACACCGTCCGACGCCCGCTCGGCTCGCACTCGCCGCTCGTCCATGCCATCCTGCAGCATCTGGAAGCACAGCACTTCGACGGCGCCCCGCGCTTCTTGGGGATCGATGAGCGCGGCCGCGAGATCTTGACCTACATCGATGGTGAGGTCGCGAACCGCCCGCACCCGGCGTGGCTGGCCGACGAGACGCGCCTCATCTCTCTGGCTCGCCTTGTCCGGCGCCTCGATGACGCGATGGCCGGCTTTGCGCCGTCGTCGTCCATCCTTGAAGCGGTGGCGGCACCCGAGATCCCCGGAATGCCCCCGGAACCGCAGGCCCAGCCGCAATTCGTCGGGCATTTGGACATCACGCCGGAGAATGTCGTCTTCCGGGACGGGGAGGCGGTGGCGCTGATCGACTTCGACCTCGCGAAACCGGCCACACGAGTCGACGAGGTCTTCAACCTCTGCCTCTGGTGGGCGCCGCTCGCGCCCGAGGAAGACAGGACTCCGCCGCTCCGGGGAGTCGACGCCGTCGCCCGTACCCGCCTGATCGCGGACGCCTACGGCCTCGCCGCCGTCGACCGCCAACGCCTCGTGCCCACCGCCTTCCGCAGAACCGAGCGGAGCTGGCACTTGATGAAATACCGAGCAGAGCACGACGGCGGAGGCTGGCTCCGCATGTGGCAGGACGGGGTGGGGGAGCGGATCGAGCGCCGGCTTGCGTGGCTGGAGGCTGAGGGCGGCCGGCTCACCGCTGTGCTCGAGGCTTCGTCGCCGATTTAGGTGTTGGTCAGCAATTCCTCAGGTAGTTCACGACTTCCGTCCGCGGGAATTCGAGTATTGGCTACGCGGGACAGCCTTCTGCCTCTCATGCGACTGTTGATGCTGCAGGAGATTCGTTCTGGGCGATGACGGAGTGCAGTAGTTTGCGGGGAGGGCTCGATGTCGCTTTTCACCACCTTGATCACCAGCAAGATTGCTGCTGGCGCTCTCGCTGTCGGCGCATTGGCGCTCGGGGGCACCGCGGCAGCCGCGTACACCGGTTCGCTGCCTGAGTCGCTGCAGCAGGGGGCACATGCTGCCGTTGGCACCCCCGCGCCCACCGCGCCGAATACCGCTGAACCGAGCCCGAAGGCAAAGCCGAGTCCGACCGCGAGTGTCAAGGGCCCAGACGCCACGGGGCCTGCGGCGTTCGGTCTGTGCACGGCCTATTCCCACGGTGGCTTGCACCCGTCGTCGGCCGCTTACGCCTCCCTGGAATCCGCCGCGAAGGGCAATGGGAATATTGCCGACTACTGCGCCAAGATCACGGCCGCGCATGAGTCCGCGAAGCCGAAGCCAGACGGCAGCCAAACGCCAGACGACAGCCAGAAGCCAGACGACGACGCCACCGAGTCTGGCTCGCACGGCAAGGGCAAGGGCGCTGCCCCCGAAAGCCCCGGCCATTCCTGAACAAGACACCCTGCGGACGTGACAGCGCAACGTAGGCTGGGCGCAACCGGCCCTCGAGAGGAGTCAGCATGTCCGCCACCGCGCACCTCGGAGATTCGCCTCTACTCCGCACCTACTACACGATCCTCACCGGCGGGATCGAGGAGTATGGCGACGGGCGGGAATTGATGCCACTGCTCGCCGATTACTTCGTCTTCGACGGCCCTATCGCGGGCGTGGTTGCGGGGGCGGGGCGGTTCGCTCAGGGCGTGCGCGGCTTCGTCGAGGCCGTCCGAGAGGTTTCCTTCGTGCAGGCCGTGGTCGCCGACGACAGCGCTGCGGTCCTCTACGACGCCGTCCTCCCCAACGGAACCGTGCGCTTCGCGGAATTCTTCGAATTCAGCAACGGGACCATCAAGACGTTGCATATTCACTACAACGCCGCCGAATACGTAGCGGCGGGTGGCCACTGACGAACCGAGTTCGGCCTCGTGCTCGTGATTCCCCATTGACAGGGGCCGGTCCCGTTCGGACGATGGGTCTTGGATCCAATATTCGGGTTCTAGAAGGACGATGACGCGGAGACGGCTGATGACCAACTCCAAACGTCCCCCGCCTCGGCGATAAATGACCGCCGATGTGCGAAGGCTCGCTTCCCCCTAGCTCCCTGCCCGCCCATCGTCGCCGCGGCCCTGACAACATCCACCCCGGTCAGTCAGAAGAATCCGCACCCGGGCCCTCAAGGCCCACCATCAGTCCGATGGAGGAATGATGAGTGTTCAACAAGTCACCAGGGAACAGGCCGTTCGACGCGCGGTCTACGCGAGCGTCGTCGGCACCACCATCGAGTGGTACGACTTCTTCCTGTACGGGACAGCAGCAGCCCTGGTCTTTCCCCAGCTGTTCTTCCCCGGCGGAGAAAGTTCGCTCAATGGCGTGATTGCCGCCTTCGGAACGCAATTCGTCGGCTTTGTGGCGCGCCCTATTGGTGCCGCCATCTTTGGCCACTACGGCGACCGCATCGGCCGGAAGACGACCCTCATGGCCACGCTGTTCCTGATGGCCTTCGGCACCGTGCTCATCGGCTTGCTGCCGACCTATCAAAACATCGGCGTGTGGGCACCGATTCTGCTGGTGGTGCTCAGGATCATCCAGGGCATCGGCGTGGGCGGCGAGTGGGGCGGCTCGGTGCTCATCGCGATGGAATGGGGCAAGCAGCATCGCCGTGGGCTGTCGGCGAGCTGGCCGCAGATGGGTGTTCCCCTCGGTCTCATCCTTTCAACCGGCCTCGTTCGGCTGACCACCGGCGCCACCGGCGCGGACTTCGTTACCTACGGCTGGCGAATTCCGTTCATCGCGAGCATCGTGCTCGTAGGCGTGGGGCTATTCGTTCGGCTGCGGGTCATCGAGAGCCCCGAATTCGAAGCGGTCCGCAAGGCCGAGAAGGTCGTCCGGGTTCCCCTCGTCGAGGCAATCCGCCGGCAGCCCAAGGAAATTCTCCTTTCCGCACTCGTCCGCATGTCGGAGCAGGCGCCGTTCTACATCTTCATCACGTTCGTCATCACCTATGCGACGAAGCAGCTCAAGGTCAATAGCGACGGCATCCTGGTCGACACCCTGATCGCCGCCGCCCTCGGCCTGATCAGCATTCCCGTCTTCGGGATGCTCTCCGACCGATTCGGGCGCCGGCTCGTGTACGGGATCGGCGTCGTTCTCACGGCGCTGTACGCATTCCCGTACTTCGGCCTCATGAATACGCGCAACGCGCTGCTGATCGGGATTGCGGTGGTGGTGAGCCTCATCTTCCACGACATCCAGTACGGCCCTCAGGCAGCGCTCATCGCGGAAAGCTTCGATCCCGACATCCGCTACACCGGCGCAGGGATGGGCTACCAGTTGGCGAGCGTCATCGCAGGTGGTCCCGCGCCGCTCATTGCGGCCTGGCTGCTCCAGAACACGGGAGGTTCGACGGCCATCTCCGTCTACCTGATCTTCTGCGCCGTGGTCAGCATGATCTCGCTCCTCCTGCTTCACCCGAGGGCGACGTCCGATGCCGCACAGACGCAGCAACGTCAGCACAGGAGCCGCCGAGCGATGCGGCATGCCTGAGGCGGTCTCCGCAGAGGTTCGAGACCACGTAGCCACCATTGCCTTCGGCGCAGGGCAACGCCTCAACGCCCTCGGCACCCACCAGTGGGAGGAGCTCGGCCGAGCCGCGCGGAAGCTGGCGAACGAGCACTCGGTGCGGGCCGTCGTCGTCCGCGGCCGGGGCGGCGTGTTCTGCGCGGGCTCCGACCTGCGCGAATGGGAGCACGCCAGCGCCGACCAGATGACCCAAAGCCTCGGGGTGATGGAGCAGGCGCTCCAGGCTATCGAGGACCTGCCGATGCCGACGGTCGCGGTGCTGGAAGGGATCGCCGCAGGGGGCGGATGCCAGCTCGCCCTCGCGTGCGATCTCCAGCTCGCGGCCGCCTCGGCGAGGATCGGGATGCCGGTCTCTCGCCTCGGGATCCTGGTGCCGCCGTCGTTCGCGATACGGCTCGCGATGCGGATCGGCCCCGCGCGCACCAAGGATCTGCTCTACAGCGGCCGCCTTCTGCCCGCGAAGGAAGCTCAAGACGCCGGCCTCATCACCACCGCCGTCCCGGACGGCGAGCTCGATGCCGCCCTCGCCCAGCTGCTCGACGCGTGGGCCGACCTCGACCAGCCCTCGCTGCGGGCCGCGAAGGCCGCGGTCGACGACGGGTTCCGGCCTCTCGTCGAACGGGTGCGCGGGGAGCCTCCGGGGCCCGCCGTCGATCCCCAGCAGTTCCCGCAGCGCATCGCGGCGTTCCTGCACAGGCACGGACAGCCCGGTTCGTACCGGCCAGGCGGTCAGGGGTAGGCAGAAGCGTGAGCTCCGGGCTTCCGGCTCGGCCGGTGGTACCCAGAACTCACGCTTCCTCGGCAGGGTGTGTCAGGCCTTCGCAGAGGCAGGCACGACGGCGGCAGCGCGCCGCGCGCTGGCATCCGCCGGATCCGTGAGGTCGCGGTTGAGGGTCTCCGGCGTGAGCCGCGTCGCTATGAAGCTCACGAGCATCGTCGCGCCCATGTAGATCGCGATCGGCACCCACGAATTGCCGAACGCCGCGAGCAGGCCAGCGCAGACCATGGGAGCGATGCCGCCGCCGATGATCGCCGAGAACTCGCGCCCGAGCGTGACACCGGCGTACCGGTAGCGGCTGCCGAACACCTCGGGGAAGTAGCTCATGTGCACGCCCACCACGCCCTGGCACGCGAGGATGAACCCGATCACGATCACGAGCATGATGGCCACCGGGTCGCCCGTGGTCAGCAGGAGGAACGCGGGCGCCGGGAACAGCACGAGCACGCCGGTGATGAGCGAGACGACGCGCCGCCGACCGATCCGATCCGACAGGAACCCGAAGCCGAAAGCCGCGAAGCCGCCGCACAGGGAGCCGATGAGCAGGACGACCGGGATGTATTTCGGGTCGGTCTTGACAACCGTGATGAGGTACGACGCCATGAACACCTGAATCGTGTACGACTGCGTGCTGACGCCGAGGTTCATGAAGATGACGCGGAGCACGTTCGCCTTGCCGTGCTTCATGACCTCCTTGAGGGGTGCCGGGGGCTCTTCGCGCTCCTGCTTGATCTCCTCGAACACAGGTGATTCGTCGAGCTTGCGCCGCATGATCATCGCCGCGATGGTCACGACGATGCTGGAGATGAACACGAGCCGCCAGCCCCACGTCATCATGTCGTTCGGCGCGAGGGCCTGCGCCGCGATCCAGACGAGCGCGCCGAGCGCGGTGCCCGCAGCAGCGCCGACCATGATGAGCGACGCGAGCCGGCCGCGAGTTCCCGGAGCCGCCGATTCGGTGAGCAGCGTCGCGCCGCCCGACTGCTCTGCGCCAGCGCCGAAGCCCTGCGCCGACCGGCAGACGATCAGCAGCAGCGGCGCGAGCAGGCCCACTTGGTCAAACGTCGGCAGGATCCCGATCGCGAGCGTGGAACCGCCCATGAGGAACAGCGTGGTGACGAGCACCCATTTGCGCCCGAGCCTGTCTCCGAAGTGCGAGAAGAACACCCCGCCGATTGGCCGGAACAGGAACCCCACGGCGAACGTGCTGAAGCTCGCCAGAAGGCCCGCAGCCGGCGAGACGTTCGGGAAGAACAGCTTGCTGAAGACGAGCGCCGACGCCGTGCCGTAGATGACGAAGTCGTAGAGCTCGAGCGTCGTGCCGATCAGGCCCGCGAACGCCGCCTTGCGCACCTTCGACTGGTCGACGGCGGTGCCTGAGCTGAGTGAGGTCATATCCATACTCCTTTGAATGGAACTGCTCGGTGTGGTCGTGGTGCTGAGGTCGGGTGGTGTGGTGCTGAGGTCGGGCGGCAGGGGGCCCGACTTCGGCCGCAGCGGGCCCGACCTCGGCGGCAGGGGGCCCGACCTCGGCGGGGGGTGGGGGTGGGGTGGGGGCGGTCAGTGGTTGGCCGAGGCCGCTCCGGCTTCGGCGGCCGCCGCGAGAGCGCCGTGGCGGCGGATCGTGTCGAGGAGCTCCCCGGTCCGCGCGATGAACTCGTCCCGGCCCGCGAGCTCCTCGCCGAGGAGGTGCTGCTCGCCGAGCACGCGGCGCGCCAGGTCAGCGGACGACGACGACTGCTCGGCTGCCTGCGCGAGCGCACCGCGAGCTGGGTCCACCATCGCGGCGGCGTTCGGACCGGCGTCGAAGCCGGGCAGGGGAGCGAGGCACGCGAGGTAGCCCGCGACCGTGAGGGCGAGGAAGTGCGGCGTCCGACCGGCATCGAGCAAGGCAAGCGCAGGAGCGGGGATGCGCTGGCGCAGCTTCACGGAGCCGTCGGATCCGACCTGGCTCGTCCGGTGGCCGAGGGCGGTGTTCCGCCACCGCGTGAAGAGCTGCCCCTCGTACTCGTCGAGGTCCGTGCCCCGCGGGGCCGTGACGCTCGGACGATACTCGTCGCGCAGGACGGTGCGGGCCGCCGCCTCGATCTCGGGGGTCGAGACCGCTTCCGGGATGGTCGCCGCCCCGGTGAGGGCCCCAAGGTACGCGATGAGCGAGTGCGTGCCGTTGAGGAGTCGCACCTTGAGCTCCTCGTACCGGGAGACCTCGTCGGAGAAGATGGCGCCACCCGCCTCCCAGTCGGGGCGTCCGGCGGCGAAGCGGTCCTCGAGGACCCACATCGTGAACGGCTCTGCGGGCACGGGCACGTCGTCGCGATACCCGCATCCCTCGGCCACGAGGCGCCGGTAGTGGTCGGTCGTCGCCGGCACGATTCGGTCCACCATCGTGGACGGGAACGTCACGTGCCGCTCGAGGAACGCGAGCGTTTCCACGGCCTCCGCCTCGGGTAGCAGCCCGGCGAACTCCTTTACGAGCCGCTCCGTGTGGTGCCCGTTGTCGGCGAGATTGTCACAGCTGAGTACCGTGATGGGCTCCGCATGTGACTGCGCCCGCGACTGCAGCCCGCGGACGATCTGGCCGATCGGCGTCGAGGGCCGGGCCGCGTCGGTGAGGTCGCGCTGAATCGCGGGGTCGTCGACGGCGAGGTGGCCGGTGCGCGGGCTGTAGTAGTAGCCGTTCTCGGTCACGGTGAGCGAGACGATGCGGGTCCCGGCCGCCGCGATCGAGGAGACGACTCGCTCGGGTTCAGCGGCGGCTGTGAAGGCGTCCGTGTGCACGCCGGGGATCGAGAACGATTCGCCCTCCGGCGCGATCTCCACGACCGTGTACAGCATGTCCTGGGCCTTCATCGCGTCGGGGACCGACGCCGAGCGGCTCCCGACGCCGATGATCCCCCAGTCCGCAGAGCCGGCGGCGTCCAGCGCGGCCCGCGTGTACACGGCTTGGTGTGCCCGGTGGAAATTGCCCAAGCCGAGGTGGATGATCCCGGGACGCAGCCCGGCGAGGCGAGGGGCGCCGTCGTACTTTGCCGAAAGCTGGGGGAGTGCCATGCTCACCAGTCCTTCATGGTGCCGTCGAGATCGCGGGCGATCGGCAGGTAGGCGGGCGAGTAGGGGAAGCGCGCGGCGGCCTCCTCGTCGACCTCGACGCCGAGCCCGGGCTCATCGCCGGGGTGGAGGTAGCCGTTGTCGAACGTGAAGCTGCTGCGGAACACCTCTGAGACGAGCGGGTCGTAGCCCATGTACTCCTGGATGCCGAAGTTCGTGGTCGCAAGGCCCACGTGCAGGGACGCCGAGAGGTTCACGGGGGAGACGTCGGAGGGTCCGTGCGGGGCGCCCTTGACCTGGTAGACCTCGGCGAGGGCCAGGATCTTGCGGACGTGCGAGATCCCGCCCGCGTGCACCACAGCGGTGCGGATGTAGTCGATGAGCCTCTCGCTGAGCAGCAGCTCGCAGTCCCAGATCGTGTTGAACACCTCGCCGATCGCGAGCGGGACCGTGGTCTGGGCGCGGACGGCGCGCAGGAGCTTCTGGTTCTCCGCGGGCATGACGTCCTCGAGCCAGAACAGGTCCACGTCCTCGAGGGAGCGGGCGAGCCGGCCGGCCTCGGTCGGGGTGAGGCGGTGGTGCACGTCGTGGAGGAGCTTGAGCTCGGGGCCGACGTGCTCGCGCACGGCGTGCAGGACCTTGGGGGCGTGGCGCAGGTAGGCCGAGGTGTCCCATACCTCCTCGGCGGGCCCGCCGCCGCGGCCCGCGGGCTCGTAGCTAGCCTCACCCTTCGTGACGCCGTAGACCTTGTCGAGCCCCGGCACCCCCGACTGGGCGCGGACCGCGCGGAAGCCCTGCTCCCGCCGCTGTTCGATGGAATCCAGCAGCTCGGGCAGATCCCAGCCGGTCGCGTGCGTGTAGGTGAGGACTTTGTCCCGCGCCGCCCCGCCGAGGAGCTGGTAGACGGGGACGCCGAGCGCCTTGCCCTTGATGTCCCACAGGGCCAGGTCGACGGCGCCGATCGCCGCCATCGTGACCGGCCCGCGGCGCCAGTAGACGCCCTTGTAGAGGAACTGCCACGTGTCCTCGATGCGGTCCGCGTCCCGGCCGATGAGCGCGGGGGCGAGGTGGTCGCGGAGGTAGCTGGCGACGGCGAGGTCGCGGCCGTTGAGGGTCGCGTCGCCCCAGCCGACGATGCCGTCGTCGGTGGTGATCTTGAGGGTGACGAAGTTGCGGGACGGGCTCGTGACGATGACGTCGACGGCGGCGATGGTGCGGACGGCTGCTGTGCTCATGAGGCGGGAATCACTACATTCTTCAGGGGTTCATTGCGGGTAAGCCGGGTGATGTTCTCGGCGATGTCACGGATGCGTCCGCGGAAGGTCTCGGCTGTGACGCCGGACGAGTGGGGCGTCATGATCACGTTGTCGAGGCGGCCGAACGGCAGGGACGAGGGCTCGGCCTTCCCATCGCTGCCCGGGTACTGGTACCAGACGTCGATCGCCGCGCCAGCGATCCGGCGGTCGCGGAGCGCTTCGTAGAGTGCGGCCTCGTCGACCACGGGCCCACGCGCCACGTTCACGAGCAGGCCGCCGGGGCCGAGCTCGTCGAGTTCGACGGCGGAGATCACCGAGCGGGTCTCCTCGCTCAGCGGGATGCTCACCACGAGGATGTCGGCTTCGGTGAGGGCCTCGCCGAGGCGGTCCGTGGACGCCGCCCAGCGGAGGCCGTACTGGTTGGCGTCGGTCGAACCGCTGCGTGTGACGGCGATGCCCTCGCAGCCGAACGCGCGGAGCAGGCGCCACGCGGCCTGTCCGATATGGCCGAAGCCCAGGAAGGCAACCGTGGCTCCGCGCAGGGTCTCGGGCTGCGGGGTGGACGGAGAGTACACCGAGGACTGCCACGTTCCGGTGCGCAGGGCCGAGTCTTGGCCGAGGAGGTCCCGGCGCAGGGCGACGACGACGGCGGCCACCTGCTCCGCGATCGAGTCCTCGTGGTGGAAGGTGTTCGCGCAGACCACGCCTTCCGGAAGCGCGTCGGCGCTGATGCCGTCGTAGCCCGCGCCTGCAACGTGGACCAGCCGCAGCTTCTCGGCCGCCGCGCCCATCGCCTCGGTGAAGCGGCCGCCGACGTAGACGTCCGCGTCGCGCAGGTCGGCCGCGAGGGCCTCCTCGTTCCACGACTCGTGCCAGGAGGTCATTGAGCCCGCAGGGAGGGACTCCTCGAGGAGCAGCCGATGAGGCATGAGGTTGCGGTCGGCGATGACGATCCTCACGTGGGGTCTCCGTTCTTTCCGCTCCGGAGAGCTGTGGCGCCGCGTGCAGCGAAGGTCGAGCCACGGACGATGAGCTGGGATCCGAGATGAACGGCTTCGGTGGCACGCGACCTGCCCGCGATCTGCTCGAGCAGGAGGTCGAGGCCGAGCGAGCCGCTTCGCTCGATCGCGACCCGCACCGAGGTCAGGCCGGGCTCCGCTGCCGCGGCGATGTCGAGGTCATCGATGCCCACCACGCTCACATCCTCGGGGCAGTGATAGCCCAGCGTCCGCGCCCCGGCCAAGAGGCCGACCGCGACCAGGTCGTTGTACGCGATGACTGCCGTCGCGCCGCTGGCGACGACCGCCGCCGCCGCCGCAAGGCCGCCGTCGACCGTTGCATTCTGGTGCCCCACGGTGACGAGGTCGACCCCCCACTCCTCGCAGAGCCGCTTCACGGTCGCCGCCCGCTGGCCGTTGGCCCACGACGACGCCGGCCCCGGGACGTAGGCGAACTTGCGATGCCCGAGCGCGTAGAGATGCTCGACCGCCTGCCGCAGGCCCTCGCCGGCGTCCATGAGGACGCGTGCGGCGTCCGCCTCGCCGTTGATGACCACGAGCGGCATGCCGCCAGCGGCCTTCGTGATGTCCGCGGCAGGGAGGCGGGGAGAGCAGAGGATGACGCCGTCGACCGAGCCGGCGAGCGACGCGAGATGCTCGCGCTCGCGGTCCTCCGACCCGCCCGTGTCGGCGAGGAGCATGCGATGGCGGCCGGGCCACGCGCGCTCCTGGATGGCCTTGATGAGGGCGGCGAACACGGCGTTCGAGATGTCGGGGACGACGACGGCGACCGTCCGCACGCCGTTGGCTGCGGTCTGCGTCGCGTAGCCGAGCGCCTCAGCCGCGGAGAGGACCTTCTGCCGCGTCTCTGCGGCGAGGCGACCGGGATCGCTGAAGGCTCGCGACGCCGTGGCGAGCGATACGCCCGCCCGCTTGGCGACGTCTGTGAGGGTTGCAGGCATGGCTCCAGTATGGAAATCCTTGTACAAGCTTGTCAAGGTTTTCCATGAGCTGGATCTCCCCCTCCGCTTGTCCCGTCAGCTTTGCAGGGTTCACACCCTGCGGACGTGACGGGGCAAGCGGAGAGGGCTAGGCGCCGAGCGGCACCGTGTAGGTGTTCACCGGGCGGCCCGTCGTGCCGTACTCGAGCCTGAGCTCGAGGCGGCCCTTGCGCTCGAGCTCGCTCAGATAGCGCTGGGCCGTGGGGCGCGAGATGCCGATCAGGTCGGAGACGTCCTGCGCCCCGAGCGGATGGTCGGCGGTGCGGACGGCATCGAGGACCTTCTGCATGGTGGGCGGCAGGGCGCGCGCTGAGCGCGGGGGAGTGGGCGCGTGCCGGGCGGCGAACAGGGCGTCGACGTCGGTCTGGCCCGAGATATGGCCAGACTCCGCCTCGGTCCGCCACCTCCGGTAGGCCGCGAGCTGCGCCGTCAGCTGATCGAACCCGAAGGGCTTGACGAGGTAGTACACCGCACCGCCGCGCATCGCCGCGCGCACGGTGGCGACGTCGCGCGCCGCCGTGATGATGATCGCGTCCACGTCCTCGCCCGCCTCCCGCAGGGACCGCAGCAGGGCAATGCCGTCGTCGTCCGGCAGATAGACGTCCAGGAGCAGGAGGTCCGGCTTGAGCCGCGCCACGGCCTCGCGCGCCTCGGCCGCCGTGTGCGCCTCGCCCACGCACTCGTAGCCCTGGACGCGCCCCACATGCGCTGCGTGGACTCGCGCGACCCGGTAGTCGTCATCGACCACGAGCGTTCGGATCATCCCTGAGCCACTCCTTCTCCGGCTTCCGCCTCCGCCGCCGGCCCCGCCGTCGGAATCCATACCTCGAACCGTCCGCCCGGCCCCGCGAACACGTCCATCGTGCCACCGTGCCGGTGCACGATCCGCGCCACGAGCGCGAGCCCGATCCCGCGCCGCATGCTGGCCGGCTTGCCCGCCTTGCCGCGCTTGGTCGAATAGCCATCGCGGACGACGGCGTCCACCGCCTCCGCAGGCACGCCCGGACCGTTGTCGGTCACCGAGATGAAGATGCCGGATGAGTCATCGAGCTGGAGCTTCACCTCGCGCGCGCCGGGCTGGCCGACGACGGCGTCCACGGCGTTGTCGAGCAGGTTGCCCACGATGGTGACGAGGTCCTGGCTCGAGAGGAAAGGCTGCCGGAGCTGCGAGTCGTCGGTCACGGACAACTGCACATCCTGCTCAGCCGCAACCGTGACCTTCGCGAGGATGAGCGCGGCGAGCTCGGGCGGCTCGATGCGCGCTCGCAGGCCCTCGCCGAGCGACCGGGAGGTGTCGGCGACGCCCGAGATGAAGGTGCGGGCCTGATCGACGTCCCCGAGTTCCAGCAACCCGCTCACCACGTGAAGCCGATTCGCGTACTCGTGCTCCTGCGCGCGCAGCGCCTCCATGAGGCCCTCGGTCGAGCGGAGGTCCCTCACGAGCGCCTCGACTTCGGTGCGGTCCCGGAGCGTCACCACCGCGCCGACGCTCCGCCCGCCGACGCTCACGGGCATGCGGTTCGCCACGAGGAGTGCGTCGTCCGTGAGCACGGCCTGATCGGCGCCCGATGCCTTCCCTGTGAGGATGTCCCTGAGCCGGCCGGCCGGAATGAGTTCCCCGATGCGCTGCCCGAGCGCGGTGCCCTCGAGGCGGAGGAGCCGACGGGCCTCGTTGTTGATCACCGTGACGCGATTGTCGTCGTCGAGCCCG